>JANOSN010000415.1:0-2027 GCA_031415895.1 Polaromonas sp.
CTCGACACTTGGTATTGCGGTATTTATCTGGGGCACGGTGCCTCGTACTTGGTGAAGTACTGGTACCTCTCGGTGTTCTACATAACTCCTTGGCTCACGTTCCCGCCGACGGCGTGGCTGCTCAATCGGGCCGCACACGCGCACGTTGAACGCCCCGCAAAGCCGCCTACGCGGTGATGCCTAGCCCACTCTCAAGCGGTGCGCTTTCTAAAACAACGCTCTGGCCGATAGGGCCTAGGAAACATCTGCCAAAACACTCAAAACACTGCTTTTACCTATCAAACAGGCTGGTAGTCCAAGTATTTACTGCTTAAGCAGCTATTAAATTTATAGTATCTACCCATGCACCGTTTAACCCTTACCTACAGCAAACCACTGCTTCGCCAGGCTGTGTGGGGCTTTTGGTGGCGCTTGGTGGGTTGGCGATTTCTCGCCGCCATGGCCTTGGTGGCGGGCTCGCTGGCCATGCTGGTGCTGCGCGGTGACACATCGTGGGTGGTAGGCGTGCTGGCTAGCGTTTTGGTGTTTGGCATTGCTGTCATCGTGGCGCTGTATGTGGTGCACTACCGCAACGCGTTGCACAAACTCAAGGCCATGGGCCACCCGCAAGCTACGCTGGAAGCGTCCGAGGCACATTTGTGGCTGTCATCAGGGGCTGGCACCGCCACGCTGCCTTGGACCGCGGTGACCGAGATTTGGCAGTTCAAGTCGTGTTGGCTGCTTTTATTTTCCAAGACCCAATACATCACGCTGCCGCTGGCAGACATAACACCAGAGACTGCGGCATTCATCGTGGCGCGTGTGCAGGGTGCCGGGGGCAAGGTGAGGCGCACGTAATTTGGCTCCGTGTTGTCCAGCCAAGGATGAGTGAGGCAGCGATCTTGATTGGCTACAAGCCAGCTCTGAACAATCCCAAGTTTTTGGTGGTGTAGCTATTGATATTGGGCACCACATCAATCAGGTTCGTTGGGCTCACGCCCATCCACGTGGCGAGCGAGGCGGCGAGTTGGTCTACTGCCATGCTGGGCAGCATACGGCCTTGGCCTACGTCGTCGGGACTATTGACGTCGAGAGTCGGCGCTGTGCCGAAAAAACTGCCGCCATTGACCGCGCCGCCAGTGATAAAGTGGTAGCTGCCCCAGCC
The DNA here is from genome assembly GCA_031415895.1 of Polaromonas sp. Taxonomy (GTDB): domain Bacteria; phylum Pseudomonadota; class Gammaproteobacteria; order Burkholderiales; family Burkholderiaceae_C; genus JAAFIP01. Next base: position 1,145 of record JANOSN010000415.1, read on the forward strand.
GTGATCCGAGCCGTCGCCGTTGGATCGCATCGTGCGGCCAAAGTCTGATGCGGTGAACGCCGTGACTTGGTTCGACACACCCAAGCTCGCCATCTCCGTGTCAAAGGCTGCCATCGCACCACCCACTTCCCCTAGCAATAGCGGATGGAGTTCAAGCAGGTCGTCGTGGTGGTCGAAGCCGCCCAGGCTGACGAAGAAGACCTGCCGCTTGGCGCCGAACGCGGTGCGCGCAGAGATCATGCGCGCCACCATCTTCAACTGTGCGTCCAGCCCATTGCCGGGGGTGACCGCTGGCGGGCTGCCCAGTGCGCTCGTGAAGCTCACGTTGGCATTGATCGAGCGCTGCGCCACGCGTGCATACTCGCGCTCGAAGTTGTTGCTGCTTGTCGAGCTGGTGATGAACTCGCGCAGCGTTTGCGCTGCGGCGCTTGATCCATACAGCGTATTGCCGATACCGTTGATGGCCACCGAGCCACTGGTTGAAAGCTGGTATTGCGCCGTGCTGTTGCCCGACAGATAAACAGCATTGCCAGACACACTGACCGCGGTAAACGTGGCCTGCGAATTCCCGGCGGCAAACAAGTCGCCCATGCGCCCGCCCCAGCCCGACGACGCACCTTCTGGACTGCTTGCCTGCCAGATCGATTGCTGGTCGTTGTGCGAGAACAGCTTGGGCGGCAAAGGAACAGAGCGTGCGGTGTACTCAGCAAGACTAGTCGGCTGAATCAGCGGGCCGACGTTGAGCAGAACACCCATGCGGCCAGCGTCGAACATCGGTTTAATTGCCGACAGCGCCGGAGACAACGCGTATTCACGCGAATTGGGCAGCGCGTTGGCTGGCGCTGGCACAAGCAGGTTGGGTGTGAGCAGGGTGCGATCGATG
>JANOSN010000416.1:0-2023 GCA_031415895.1 Polaromonas sp.
CTAAACCTAAAAAGCCTTTTGAGCCGGGTTAAAACTCAGTTCGACAGTGACACCTGCATCCAGCTGCCGTTTGCCAGCAGCACACACGCGCCACCGCGCAGGGGCGTGATGCGTTGTACCCGTGCGGGCAGGGGTTTTACATCAGCCAATTCTTTCCATAAACCGGGCGCCACCCAGCGCAGTGCATGCAGGGCTTTCAGGCCCATGTCGGGCACGATGATGGTGGGGCGCAGGCCCGGTAGTTCCACGATGGCCGACAGGTCCTGCTCAGGGTCGCCCATGCGATGGTTGGATATGTCCATCGCGCTGGCAAACGGCACCAGTGCAGGCGGGCGGTAGTGGTACAGCGTCAGCGTGCCGCCTATGTGCGGGGTGATCACACTGGCAATGTCTAGCTTGCCATCACCATCAAAATCAGCCACACCCACAGGGTTAAGCCATAAAAATGTTGACCCTGCGTATGGGCTGCGCGCGATCTCAACCAAGCCTTGGGCACGCACGCCCAGCACCACGGTGGCCGCGCCACGCGCTGCATCACTTTCTATCACGATGATTTCGTCTCGCCCGTCAGCGTCTAGGTCAACTAGGCGCACAGTTAAATCTTCAAACACTTTGTGCAGGGGCAGGGTGTAGACCAGCTCTTTGGTGTTCGCTGCCAGTTGCACGTGCAGGGTGGCGGCGTGGGTGTTTGAGCCCAGTGCTTTGTGTGGGTAGCGCAGCGTAGGCGTGCCCAGCCAAGCCCAGGCAATATCTTTGCTGCCTGCCACGGCGCGGCTGCCTGCTAAGCGCTTAGCGGCAGCTTGGGGTGCACTGGCAGAGGCGGTGGTGGGCAAACGGCATTGCGCTGTGGACGGCTCCATCATCAGGCCCATCGCCTGCAATTGGCTAGCATAGAGGGCCGACAGGTAGATGAGTAAGGTAGATAGATAGCGCATAGTGTGTTGAAGTATGGTCGGCTGAGTCTACGAATCCTTACACTCTGCGTGCCTCAAATGATTAGAGCATTGTCATGTCAGCCCGGTGCAAACGGGGCACAATGAACTGTTCGGTTTATTCTTCAACCAAGGCTCCTATGATCAAGTTTTACTACCACCCATCGCCCAACCCTGCCAAAGTTGCTCTGTACCTGGAAGAAACCGGCACGCCTTATGAAATGGTGCCCATCGACACCCGCAAAGGCGATCAGCACAGCAATGCTTTCAAAGCCATTAACCCGAACGCCAAAACCCCCGCCATGACCGATGGTGAAGTGACTATTTTTGACAGCACTGCCATGCTGATGTATCTAGCTGAAAAAACGGGGCAATTTTTACCCTTCAACACTCCCGCTGCGCGCGGCCAAATGTTGTCGTGGATGATGTTTGTTGCCAGCGGTATTGGCCCCTACAGCGGCCAGTGCGTGCACTTTAAACATTTTGCACCCGAGCCTAAAGAATACGCAGTCAACCGTTATGACTTTGAAGCGTGGCGCCATTGGGGCATTGTCAACGACCAATTAAGTAAAAACAAATACATGCTGGGCGACAGCTATACCGTGGTCGACATGGCGGTGTGGGGCTGGGCGCGCGCTGTGCCGTTTATCTTGGGCGCAGATGCTTGGGACAAACTACCCCATGTTAAGCGCCTGCTCGACGAGATCAACGCTCGCCCCGCAGCCCAACGCGCTGAGGCACTCAAAGCCAAGCACACTTTCAAAGCCGACATGGACGAAGCTGCCCGCGCAGCGATGTTTCCGCAAAACGCGCGCTTAGTAAAGTAAGTTGGCTGGTCACCGCCTGCGATGTGTGCCAAGATAGCGCCATGCTCAAACCCACACTTTTGCGCACCCTGCAGGTCGACCCTGCGGTGCATCCGCGTGGACAACCCCACCTGAGCGCAGCCAGCGGCTTAGTGCAGGTGCAAGGCCGCTGCTATGTAGTGGCCGACGACGAGCACCACTTAGGATATTTCAAGCTGCACGACGCTAGCCCAGTCAAGCTCAAACGCTTGTTCAACGACAACTTGCCTATTGACCCTATTAAAC
>JANOSN010000417.1:0-1714 GCA_031415895.1 Polaromonas sp.
AACAGGTCGTTGTTGTCGCCATGTAGATACCAGGTTTGGCCACCGTCTGCCTGCAGGGCTGCGGGGGCTTTGGGGGCTGTGGGCGACAGTTTTACGCGCTGGCTAATGCGCTGGTGCTCGGAGCCATGGGTGTTGTTCGGGGCCGTAGGCGTTGGTTAAGGTGCCATGCCTTTTGTCGCCACGCACCGCTTACAATCCGCACATGAAGCCTCGCGTTTACGTAGAAACCTCTGTCATCAGCTATCTGACGGCCAGGCCAAGCCGTGATTTGGTCATGGCGGCGCACCAAGAGGTAACGCGCGAATGGTGGCAAAACCAGCGCGCAGCTTTTGAGCTTTTTTTCAGTGAAGCTGTGCGTAGCGAAGCCGCTATGGGCGACACGCAAGCTGCCGCCCAGCGCTTGGCCGTACTAGCTGATATGCAGTTACTAGAAATTCCTTTGCAGGCTTTAGACCTAGCCAACGCTTTAGTTGTAGCCACGGCACTGCCAGCCAAAGCCCAAGTCGATGCCTTGCACATTGCCATAGCCGCCTACGAAAAAATGGAATTTGTGTTAATTTGGAATTTCAAACACATTGCTAATGCGCAAAGTACCCATAAGGTGCGCCAAGTGTGCGCATCGTTTGGTCAGCTATGCCCTGTGCTGTGCTCCCCGCTTGAACTATTGGAGGTGAACTAACATGGTCAACGACACTATTGTGGAAGAAATTCACCAATTTCGCGCCCAACTGCTAAGTCAGCATGGCGGTAATTTGGCAGCCTACTTTGCGACCTTGGTGCAAAAGCAACAAGAACAGCCTGAGCGCTACGCATCCTTTACGCAACCCGCTGGCTCACATGTATCAGCTACTCCTAATCCAAGGCATTAACTCCCGATGGGTAATGCACCCGGTGGTTCAAGTCACGATGCGTTGCGCCAAAGCGCCTTAAAGCTATTACCCATCAAACAGGCCGATAGTCCAAGTATTTATTGATAATACAGCTATAGAATTAATAGTGACAGTCAATTCACTTTATCATTACTAACGAATGGATGCATTCGATCCTACGAACGCACAGCGCGGCAAGTTCTATCAACCAAATCTGCGTCTAATCCCACCCGTGCGCTTAGACCCGCAGGTGCTGGACTTCTTGGCCACACGGGCGCAGGCCAAGGGCACCATGCTAAATGCACTGTTCAATACCTTGCTCAAGAAAGATATTGAGCTGATTGAGGCGGCTTAAAACCATCTTTTACCCATCAAATAGGCTGGTAGTCCAAGTATTTATTGCTTGGGCAGCTATTGAATTAGTAGTGACTAACAATTTACTTGATGGTTGGATTAATGTTCATCTGGCCCCACTTTTTCTTTAGTTTAAGCTCATTAGCTAGTCGAATGGGGTTGGCTCAAAATAAGCAAAGTTATCTTCAACAAGCTCAATTGCACCGCAAACCACGTAGCCAGGTTGATTTTTTGAGTCGATTAAGCAAAACACTAAATCTGCATTTTCTGAACCGGCATAAATACCTGCGGCAAGTTCACAAAACTTTATTTCTTTAATAGTCAAATCATAAAACGAAGTTTGAAGACAGACAAATTTTGTATTAAAGAAACAAATATTCAGCCTAGTTTCATTTTGAGCAGTTTTATTTCGGCGCAATATTAATTTAGCATGCGAAACATCGTACCTCCAAATTTCAAAAACTCCTTCATACTTTTTCATAAACGTCCCT
>JANOSN010000418.1:0-4113 GCA_031415895.1 Polaromonas sp.
GCATCAATCAACCCCTTTTTCACCTCGACCAACTGGATCGCAGTGGATGCTGGTGAGATTCCTGGTTGGGAGACAACGCACCCTATCGTGGCCAACGGTTGCCCCGCAGGTGGCGCAATTACGCCAGCTTATAACTGCACCCCCATTGAGCTGTGGGCTAATAGTTTTTTAACTGTGGTTCCCGCGCAGGGCAAAGTGTTGGCTGAGCTTAACGCTTACCAGTTATCGAAACTTTTTCAAAACATCTGCATGAACACTGGCGAGAGTTTTAGCTTTAATTTTGCGCACCGTGGCAGAGATGGGGCTGACCGGGCGCAGCTGCAGATTGGCACGTCTACCGTGGTGCTAGATGTCAGCACTAACACAGCTGGCACAGGCACCATCAACGCGGGCGGCGGTGCAGTGGGCACCAGTGCCACAGGTATTGCAAACGGCTGGACACGTTATGCGGGCAGCTACACCTACACGGGGGGAAGTGGTGTGCAGCGCCTGGGGTTTTCTGCCATCAGCTCGGCAGGTGGCGCGGGGTCAGGCAATTTGCTGGACGACATTAACATTGGCCTCAAACCTTATATAGAGTTTGTCGGCACAGTGACCAGTAGCATAGAGGGCGGCAGCCCCAGCGCACCGCGTATCAAGGTGGTGGGCGTGGTGCCTGCAGGCGGATTAGTGCTGACACTGGCGGTGGCGGGCAGCGCAGCATTTGGCACCGACTTTAACTACGCAGGTGCCACCGCGCTAACTGGCATCACCGGCGGGGCAACCAGCCTAAGTGTGACCGTGCCACCCGGCAACTACAGCGACGCTACCGCCAACAACCTGTTCAACCTGCCCCTGAACACGCTGGACGACGCAGCCATAGAAAACAACGAAACTATCGTGCTGACCATGCCCACTAACGGCCCAGCAGCGCCGTTTATCAACGCTAATTCCACTGTGTGCGGCGGCACAGTCAACCCCACGTTAACGCACACCATCATCGACAACGACATTGACCTGCGCGCTAGCAAAACCGTCAGCCCTACTGGCAGCCAAGCTGTGGGCGACACGGTAACCTACACCGTGATTTTTGCCAACGCAACGCCCGCAGTGCTAACCCTAGCCCCGCTTACAGCGCACGATGCTGGCCAAGTAGCCATCAGCGATGCACCGCCTGCTGGCGTTACGTTTGCATCATGGGCCTGCGCTGCCACGGGCACCACCTGCCCAGCTGCCAGCGGCAGTAGTGCCATAACCGCCACAGCTAACCTGCCCGTGGGCGCGCAGCTGGTGTACACCGTGCAGGCACTGCTGGCCAGCACCAGCCTGTGTGAGCAAACGGTCACCAACACCGCCACCATCGCCAGCACCGCTACCAGCCCCAGCGGTGTCACGCTAACTGAAGGCACCAGCCTGCAAGGCAGCGCCAGCTTCGTAGCCCAGCCTAACCTAGCCACGGTGAGCAGCCCGGTGCAAGCATGCGCTAATGTGTCAATCACCAAAACCAACAGCATCAGCACCGTAGCTGCTGGTCAAACCACTACCTACAGCATTGTGGTGAACAATGCAGGCCCGTCTGCTGCCAATGGCGCGCTGCTTAAAGACCCAGCTACACCCGGCCTAGCCTGTACCAATGTGGCCTGCACAGCTGCCACTGGCAGCGCGACATGCCCTGCGCCAGGCGGTGTAACCCTGCTACTGTTGCAGGGCAGCGGCGTGGCGCTGAGCAGCCTGCCCGCTAATAGCAGCCTGACTTTTCAGGTAACCTGTGGGGTCACTTCTACCGGGCTGTAATGCCACCACACCTATGCGTTATTGGCTGATGAAATCTGAACCTGCCGACTGCAGCATCGACGACTTGGTAGCCCACCCCGCGCAGAGTGTGCCGTGGGTAGGCGTGCGCAACTACCAAGCCCGCAACTTTATGCGCGACAACATGAGCGTGGGTGACCTGGCGTTTTTCTACCATTCCAGCTGCCCGCAGCCGGGCATTGTGGGCGTCGTGCAAATCAGTAGTGCAGCCTATCCAGACGCTACCCAGTTTGACGTGCACAGCAAATACTATGACGCCGCATCCAAACCCGATGCGCCGCGCTGGCTGAATGTGGACGTGCTGCTGGTGCGCAAGCTGCCACTGATTGCACTAGCCAAGCTGCGTGACCAGCTGGCTTTGTCTGACCTGCGCATCTTGCAGCGCGGCAACCGCCTGTCCATCACGCCAGTAGATGCTGCGCATTGGGAGCAAATTATGCAACTCAGCACGCTACAAAAATAATAGCTACATCAGTAGTGTCCCAACGTTTTCACATCAGCACAACGTAAGTTAATGATTTACTTGCCAAATTCAGCATTTCAGTCTGGTCTCGATTTGAACGTCGAATGTCAGACTGTGGGTCTTTTGCGCGTTTGCGCATCCGGCCGCTATGCACCAAGGCAAGCTCGTGTTTTCCCAGCTCATGGCGCATCTGCCGCTGAGTACATTTCGTCGTTGCGTAGCCGCCCATCGGGGCGATTACAAAGTGCAAGACTTCACCTGTCTGGATCAGTTCTTCGCCATGGCCTTCGCTCAATTGACATATCGAGAGTCGCTGCGCGATATCGAGATCAATCTGCGCGCCCAGTCCAGTCGGCTGTATCACATGGGCTTTCGTTGCGCCACGATTTCGCGCAACACGCTGGCCAACGCGAACGCCACACGCCCTTGGCAAATCTATGCCGACTTGGCCCAGCATCTGATTGGTATCGCTCGCCCGCTGTACGCCAGCGACCCGCTGGCCATCGACTTGGATGCCACCGTGTACGCCTTCGACGCGACCACTATCGATCTGTGTCTCTCGGTATTTCCGTGGGCACCATTTCGCCGCGCCAAGGCCGCCGTGCGGCTGCACACACTGCTGGACTTGAGGGGCAGCATCCCAAGCTTCATCCACATTACCGATGGCAAGACCCACGAGGTCAATATCTTGGACGAGTTGACCATCGAGGCAGGAGCGTTCTATTTGCTGGATCGGGGGTATCTGGATTTCCAGCGCTTGTATACCATTCATCAAGCCCAAGGCTTCTTTGTGACACGCGCCAAAAGCAATACGAAGTTCAAGCGGCGTTACTCCAACCCGGTGGACAGAGCCACTACCAACGTGATCTGCGACCAGACGGGCGTGCTGACGGTGTTCTACTCGAACAAAGACTATCCGGCGGTATTGCGCCGCGTAGTGGTCAAAGACGAGACGGGCAAACGGATAGCCTTTCTGACCAACAATTTTGTCTTGGAGCCCGCACTGATCGCCGCCTTGTACACCCAGCGCTGGCAGGTGGAGTTGTTCTTCAAATGGATCAAGCAGCATCTGCGGATCAAAGCTTTCTACGGCACCAGCGAGAACGCGGTGAAGACGCAAATCTGGATTGCGGTGTGCACTTACGTGCTGATCGCGATTGCCAAGAAACGCTTGCATTTGCCTCATAGCCTCTACGAAATCCTACAAATTTTGAGCTTGACCATGTTTGAAACTTTCCCAATAAATCAACTACTTACGACAACTCCAACGAATTCAGAATCAGATTCCGAGCCCAAACAGCTCGTTCTCCTCTGAAAAACGTTGGGACACTACTGAGTTGTTTTAATTAGTTGCGATCTGGCTATAACCAAGTTTTCCAGTCGTTCAAAAGATACCAACTCGTGTCCGGCATAGGCATTAATCTCAATGAAATCAATGTAGTGGAATTTTTTGGCGGCTACGACAAACTTTTCTAAATCTATTTTTGATGATTTTGTTAAAGCTGTGGAACCTAATTCAAAATAAAGGTCTGCTGGCTCCGCATGGAATGAACATGCCCAAATTGGACTAGCGCAGAATATCCAAAACATACCTACAGTTTTTCTAATCATTGCTGATTTATATTCAGTTTGGTTTGACGGATCAGACTTGATACTCAATTACTATTTGCATTTTCTGCTGCTAGAGATTTCTAGGCGTTTGCCAATTCAAATTTCAAGCCAAGGACATTTAAAACCTTGACGGCTTCTGCGACGATTTCAGTGCCAATGCCGTCACCGGGGAGGATTGCAATTTTCATGGTTCTCTATCTTTACTATTATTTTTATAGCTGTTATCTCATGTATTTATTGGGATACAG
>JANOSN010000419.1:0-6941 GCA_031415895.1 Polaromonas sp.
TTGATCTGACCCCGGTTGCTGTGCCTATCGTTGCGTTTGGCTCTCCCTCTTCCTCTTCTCTGCGCCTTAGCCAACTACAAGCGACCTGCTGTGCCGTAGGGCTGTCGCCACCAATTCGAACTTCGGGCTCGAAGCGCGCAGACGTGGGGATAAGAAATTTAGGCTGTCTGAGCGCAGCGAGTTCCTAAATTTCCCCCACGTCGAGCACTGCAGATGCTTGCCCGCAGGGCCCGTGGTTCGGGTGGCGATAGCCCTACGGCGCAGCAGGTCGCGTTCTAGAACAACGAAACAAAGCTAGAAGCAAAGCACGTACCTAAAAACACACATTTACCAACGAAATATGCCGGTAGTCCAAGTATTCATTGCTCAAACAGCTACTAAATTAATAGCAAATAGGTTTAAGCAGATATCGCCCGCCAAGCCTTCAAAACTCTAGGGGTGCGCGACACAGTGCGCAGTACGGCGTCCAGGTGGGCGGTATCGCGAAGGTTAATGACAAAGCGCAAGTCAGCTGTCGGCGCACCTACTTCGCTGTCGCGGCCCAGGTCTACTTGGGTGATGTCGGCCTCTGCGCTGGCCATGGCTGCGGCCACTTTCGCCAGTACGCCTTTGCCGCTTTGCACCGTCACTACAACGTTAGATTCAAACGCGCGCACGGGCTCGTCGGCCCACTCTACGGTGATAAAACGCTCATGGTCTTTTTGTAGTAATTTTTTCGCAATGGCGCACTGACCGGTGTGCACTTGCAAGCCTTCACCTCTGCCCAAATATCCCACAATTGCATCACCGGGTAAGGGGCGGCAACATGGCGCGTATTGCACTGTGGCGCTTTCTGAGCCGTCTAAAACTATCGCGCCCTGCGAGATGCTTTCGTGCGCGGTAAAGCGTTCAGTGCTCATCAGCAATGCATTGGGCTTTTCGCCCAGCTCTGCCAGCAAGGTGACGATGCGCTTGGCAACGATTGTGGCAATACGTTTGCCCAAGCCAATATCGACCAGTAGCTCAGCGCGCGTTTTGTTGCCCGAGAAACGCAACAGTTTGTCCCACAGTGTGTGGTACTTTTCATCGTCTGCTGGCAGGTGCTCAATGCCCTCTGCGCGCAACGCCTGCGACACCAATTTATCGCCCAAGCTTTGCGACTCGTCCAGTGCCATGGTTTTAAGATGGTGGCGAATTTTGCTGCGCGCACGCGCGGTGCGCACGAAGCCCAGCCAGGCCGGGTTAGGGTTCGACACCGGCGCGGTGATGACTTCAATCACATCGCCATTTTTAACTTCAGTGCGCAGGGGCACTTGCTCGCCATTGACCTTAGCGGCCACAGTGCGGTCGCCCACATCGGTGTGCACGGCGTAGGCAAAGTCCACCACCGTCGCACCGCGTGGCATGGCCATGATCTTACTTTTGGGCGTAAACACATACACCGCATCAGGGAACAAATCAACTTTGACATGGTCCCAAAACTCGGCTGCGTCACGCGTTTCGTGTTGAATGTCTAGCAGCGACTGCAGCCACTGTGTGCCCAAGCGTTCTGCCTCTGCGCCTTCGGGTGAGTCGGCTTTGTATAACCAATGTGCGGCTACACCAGACTCAGCCACCACGTGCATGGCCTCGGTGCGCATTTGAAACTCTACGTTCACGCCTGCTGGCCCCACCACCGTGGTGTGTAGCGACTGGTAGCCGTTAAGCTTGCCAATGGCGATATGGTCTTTGAACTTGCCAGGCACGGGCTTGTACATTTGATGCAGCACGCCCAATGCCGTGTAGCAGTCGATCACCGTGGGCACTACTAAGCGAAAGCCATACATGTCAGTGACCTGCGCAAAGCTTAGGTGCTTCTCGTCCATCTTGCGATAGATGGAGTACAAGGTTTTTTCGCGGCCGGACAGGTTAATGTACATACCTGCTTGTTCAAACGTGCCTTGCACATCACGCTCTACTTTTTGAATCAAGTCACGCCTGCGGCTGCGCGCTTTGTCTACTGCTTTGTTCAGCGTGGCGTAGCGCCAAGGCAGCAGGTAGCGAAAGCTTAGCTCTTGTAGCTCACGATAGCTTTGGTTAAGGCCTAAGCGGTGTGCAATGGGGGCGTAAATATCTAGTGTCTCGCGCGATATGCGGGCCCACTTGGCGCGCGGCATGTCGCCCATGGTGCGCATATTGTGGCTGCGGTCGGCCAGCTTGATCAATATAACGCGTACATCACGCGCCATCGCCAGCAGCATTTTGCGAAACGACTCGGCTTGGTTTTCCTCGCGCGTTGTGAATTCGAGCTTTTCTAATTTGGTCAGGCCATCTACCAGCTCGGCCACGGGTGCGCCAAAGCGTTCAATGATTTCGGGTTTACTGATACCGCAGTCTTCCATGGCGTCGTGCATCAGCGCGGCCATGATGGCCTGGGCGTCCAGTTTCCATTCAGCGCACTGGGCGGCCACGGCAATAGGGTGGGTGATGTAGGGCTCGCCATTACCGCGCAACTGGCCTAGGTGCGCTTCGTCGGCAAAGCGGTAGGCTTTGCGAATGCGGTCAATGTCGGCTTTGTCCAGGTAACTTAGCTTGCTGGTCAGCGCCGCAAAACTGGCCGATGTTGCGTTGTGCGCAGCAGCACTGGCAGCGCTAGCGCTGCGTGCCAAGGCGGTGACTGGGGCTTTGGTGACTGTTTTGATAATTGTTTTAGCTGTGCTTGCGCGCGGCGCGCGCGCAGGAGCCTTGACCACAGGCGGTGCGGCCGCAAGGGTTGTATCTGTAGACTGCTGTAATAGTGGTGTCACACCTACACTTTATAGAAATTACCGGGCAGCTGCAAAGCACGGGCATAAAAAAAGCACCTGTGTAGGTGCTTTAGACGGTGCGCTACAACTTATAGCGCTGGTTTACGCCATTTATGCAGTGCTTAGATCGGCACTTTCTTCAACATTTCGATGCCAATCTTGCCTTGGGCAATTTCGCGCAGTGCAGTGACGCCTGGCTTATTTTTGCTTTCAATCTTAGGTGCGTGGCCCTGGCTGAGCATGCGTGCGCGGTAGCTTGCGGCCAACACTAATTGAAAGCGGTTAGGGATTTGCTGCAAGCAGTCTTCAACGGTGATACGTGCCATGGTGATGGTCCTTTAACGGTGATTTGTAACAAAAACAGTGCTGTAGCAGGGCTAAAACACGGTATTTAGGAAATTTCTAATGCTTTGAAGGTGTCTGGCCGGGCACGGCGCTGGGCGATATATTTCAGCCTTTGGGCGTGCACCACGGTTTTTAGGTCAAACACTGCGCTGTCAAACACTTCGTTGATTATAACGAAGTCAAAATGCTCGGCTTGGTTCACCTCGTCTTTGGCGTTTTGCATGCGCAAATCGATTTTGTCGGCGCTGTCCTCGCCTCTGCGTTCGATGCGGGCACGCAACTCTTCTAGGCTGGGGGGCAAGATAAAAATCAGCACCGTATTGGCAAACAGTTTCTTGATTTGGAACGCACCTTGGTAGTCAATTTCTAGAATGACATCCAGGCCTTGGGCGATACGCGTTTCAATGGCTTTACGTGAGGTGCCGTAGCGAAAGCCGTGGACAAGGGCCCATTCAAAAAACTGATCACTGGCCACCATCGCATCAAACTCAGCGTCGCTACAAAAATAGTATTCACGGCCGTGCTTTTCTTGACCGCGCGGTGCGCGTGTAGTGTGCGACACCGAGGGCTGAATTTTGGAATCTAGCTCGCGCAAAGCGTTGACCAAGCTTGATTTGCCAGCCCCACTAGGTGCTGCAACGACGAAAAGATTGCCCGGGTAATCCACACTGTATCCTTGGTTAATGCCCTGTTTAATTGCTCAAGTAGCTATAAATTATATAGCGTTTTACCTGAGCCTTATTCAATGTTTTGCACTTGCTCACGCATCTGCTCAATCAGCACTTTCATGTCCACGCTGATTCGCGTTAGCTCAATTACTGGTGATTTGGCACCCAGAGTGTTGGCCTCACGGTGCAGCTCTTGAATCACAAAGTCTAGGCGTTTGCCAATTTCAACTTGTTTACCTTCAGTTTTAGCAGATTTAGCATTTTTGCCTGCAGGCATGGCCTGCGTGGTGAGCAAACGATCAATCTCGTCCAGGTGGGCACCTAAACGGGTAATTTCTTCAGCCACATCAATGCGAATAGCAAAGGCTGTGGCTTCAGTTAAAGCGCGGTCTTGCGCGGCTTGTGGTGTGATGGGGTTGCTGCCCGCTTCAGTGCTGCTGCTAGCGTTTAGCGCCAGCATAAAGCGGTCAATGAACTTTTGCTTTTGCTGGGCTACCAGCTCGGGTATGAGTGGTGCAGCGGCTTGGGCCAGTGCGCGCAGCTGGGCTGTGTGGCCCAGCAGCATGTGGGCTAGGCGCGCGCCTTCGCGCTCGCGCGAGGCCAGCAGGTCGGTGATGGCTTGTTGGCACAAGGCTAGAGCTTGGTTGGCGTAGTCCACATCAGTGCTGCGGCTGGTGTGGCTGTTGTCATTAGCAGCTAAGCGCATGACATCGGCCACGCTTAATGGCTTGGCATTGGGTAGCCAAGCCAAAACCTGATCTTGGCTTTGGTTTAAGCGTTGTAACAGCGCCACGCTGGGGGCTTGGCCTGTACTGTCGGTGCTGGCCCCGACAAAAGCGCGTAATTCCACCTTGCCGCGCTTGAGATGTGATGTCAATAGCTCGCGCAGGGCGCTTTCACAGTGGCGCAGCTCGTCAGACAGGCGAAAGCTCAAATCCAGGAACCGGCTGTTGACCGAGCGAATCTCCAAACCAAGGCGTGGCGGCATGCTGCCAGAGGGGTTGGCATCGCTAGCTTGAACGCTGGCGTAGCCTGTCATGCTGTAAACTGGCATAAATTTGGTCAATTCTGAACAGATAAAAGTGAAATAACTACAAAACAAACTATTTGTAGCGTTGTGTCATAAGTGTTAACTGGTCCATGATGGCAGTTAAGCAGCTTGGCGCACACTAGCAACAACCATGGATTATGTCAAAGGTTAAACCAGCATCCTTACCACCCGATACCGTCATCGGCGGCTACCGCGTGGTGCGCAAGGTGTCGTCAGGTGGCTTTGGCGTGGTGTATTTGGCTGTGGATAACGAAGGCCAGCAAATCGCTATCAAAGAGTATTTGCCTTCGTCACTGGCCACCCGCGCCCCTGGCGAGCTGCTGCCGCAGGTGCAGCCCGATAAATTGTCGCTGTATCGACTGGGCTTGAAAAGCTTTTTTGAAGAAGGCCGTTCGCTAGCGCAAATCTCCCACGCCTCAGTGGTGAGCGTGCTGAACTTTTTTCGCGAGAACGAAACTGTTTATATGGTGATGAACTATCTTGAGGGCGATACCCTGCAGGACTTCATCATTACGGCGCGTGAGCTGAAAAAACAAAAAGTTTTCCGCGAGTCCACTATCCGCAGTTTGTTTGACGAGATTTTGCGTGGTCTGCGCATCGTGCATCAGCACAAAATGCTGCACCTAGATATTAAGCCAGCCAATATTTTTATCACTGTCGAAAACAAAGCCGTGATGATCGACTTTGGCGCAGCGCGCGAAGTTCTGTCTAAAGAGGGCAACTTTATTCGCCCCATGTACACGCCTGGTTTTGCGGCCCCCGAGATGTACCGCCGCGACTCGTCCATGGGCCCGTGGACTGATATTTACGCTATCGGCGCTTGCATTTACGCTTGCATGCAGGGCTACCCGCCTAACGACGCGCCTCAGCGTTTAGAAAAAGACCGTTTGTCACTGGCGCTGTCGCGCCTGCGTGGCGTGTATTCAGACAACTTAATTGAGGTGGTGGAATGGTGCATGTCGCTAGACCCGTTGTCTCGTCCTCAGTCAGTGTTTGCGCTGCAAAAAGAGCTCAGCCAAGAAAACGAACGCCGTTACACAAAATTGACCATGGCTGAGAAAATGCGCCTACAGTTTGACAACGTAATGGCCGACACCAAAAAAGCCGTGAATAAAGCCACTGGCTTTGGTAAACAAAAATAAATGACGATAAACTGCAGAGTAACTAATCCATGAAATTTTCTGTCTTCCAAGTGAGCCGCAAAGGCGGCCGTGAAAAAAACGAAGACCGCATGGGGTACTGCTACACGCGCGAGTCAGGTTTGTTTATTTTGGCCGACGGTATGGGCGGCCACCCCGAGGGCGAAGTAGCTGCGCAATTGGCATTGCAAACTGTGTCGGCGTTGTACCAAAAAGAAGCGCGTCCTATCATCAAAGATGTGACCAGTTTTTTGGCCAGCGCGCTAATGGCTGCACACCACCAAATTATTCGCTACGCCAGCGAAAAAGGCATGCTCGACACACCACGCACTACCTTTGTGGCCTGCATCGTGCAGGGCGGCGCTGCGTATTGGGTGCACTGTGGTGATTCGCGCTTGTACCTTACTCGCAATAACGATTTAGTGGTTCGCACCCGTGACCATTCGTATATGGAGCAACATGCCGCCGGTGTGATCCGTATGGACAAGCTCAACCGCAACATTTTGTTTACTTGCTTAGGCTCACCTACCAAGCCAGTGTTTGATGTGGCTGGCCCTGTATCTTTGCAGCAGGGCGACAGGCTGATGCTGTGCTCTGACGGCCTGTGGGGCACCGTGGCTGACAGCGACATTGTTCACCAATTAGCCAAAGGTTCAGTAGCTACCTCAGTGCCCGACATGGTAGAGCTGGCCCTGCGCAACGGCGGTGAGCACTGCGACAACGTGACGGTCATTGCCATGCAGTGGGAAACCCCAGATGCATATGAATCTATACGCGGCATATCGACTGACAGCATCAGTGATGGCGTGTTTGCGTCCACCATTCAATCGGGCGTGCTTGATACGATGGTAGAAGACTTAGACGACGCGGCCATTGAACGATCTATTGCCGAAATCAACGAAGCGATTCGACGTAGCGCTGCTAAGAAGATTTAAATACTGGACATCCCAAGACCGAACTTCCGGACGCGAAG
>JANOSN010000420.1:0-7115 GCA_031415895.1 Polaromonas sp.
CTGATGAAAAAACTGGGCATCGTGGACAGCGGTGAGGCATTGACCGGGGGCATTGGCGCCATGAACGCCGCGCGTGTCAAAGACTTCTACGACAAGATGGTGAAAGCTGGTCTTTACAAGCCGGGCGATGTGGACTTAAGCAAGGTAATGACCACCCAGTTTGTGAACAAGAAAGTGGGCATGAACCTTAAAAAGTAACGCACTAACCAGCGAGCACTGCCGTTTGAAAACCCTAGTCGTCTACTGCCACCCCAACCCCGACAGTTTTAGCGGTGCGCTGTATACGGCTGCGCTAGATACTTTAAAAAATCAGGGCCATGAACTGCGCTGCTTTGATTTGTACAGCGAAGACTTCCAACCAGTGCTAACGCGCGAGGAGCGCGCTGCGTATTTGCCCAACCCGAGGTTAATCGAAGCGCGTGTGCAGCCGCATGTGTACGCTATTAAATGGTGTGAGCATTTGGTGTTTGTTTTTCCCATTTGGTTTTACGGCCCGCCCGCTATGCTCAAGGGCTGGCTAGAGCGTGTGTGGCTACCGGGCGTGGCGTTTTTACCGCCACCTGTGAAGGGCCAAACGGCCGTGCCTGGCCTGCGGCATATCCAGCGGCTTACCGTCATCACCCATGGCGGCGCGCCTTGGTGGTGGCTTAAGGTGATGGGTGACCCGGCTAAAAAATTGTTCATGCGCGGTCTGCGTGCACTGATGGCAAAAAACTGCAAAACTACCTGGCTACAACTGCACAATATGAACAACGTGAGCCGTGCAGAATGCACAGCGTTTATCACCCAAGTGCAAACCCGTTTGAAAGCGATGTAATCCATGTCAGTCGGCAAACCCTTAGCCAATTATTTAGCCGCCAAACGCGTGGGCGACGTGCTGTACTTAAGCGGCGTCATTGCAGTCGACCCCACATCGCGCAGCGTGGTCAGCAGCTACGCCCACTTGCCTGCCGCCGCCCAGCAGCAACTGCGCAGCCTAGGCTATGTGACAGGCCAGATGAGTGTGGATGTTTTTGAAGCACCGGCAGTGGCGCAAAGCTGGTTTATTTTGAACCGCATTAAAGAGCTGGTCGAAGCCGAAGGTGGGCAGATGAAAGATGTTTTCAAACTAGTGCAATACTTTCGGCGCTTAGAGCATTACCCCGCCTACAACCGCGTGCGTGACCTGTTTTGCCCAGAGCCAGTAGTCAGCACGGTAGTAGAGGTTAGCCGTATGTTGCCGTCGGACGAGGTGCTGATTGAGGTTGAGGCTACGGTGCATTTACCTACATAGTTGCCGTTGGTTAGTGCTATTAATTACATAGCTGCTTGAGCAATAAATACTTGGACTATGAGCACTTTTCATTGGTAAATGTGCTGTTTTCTTGCTTTTGTTTACTGGCTTGTTGATCTACCGGTTCTTTGTGCTGGGACGCGCAGACAGTCGCGCCGCAACCGGACTACACAAACACAGCCCAGCGTGCCTTCAACTACTAAATCGCCCAGGGTGAAGCGGTGGGAGCGTATCGACGCAAAAACTGCAGCGAGGTGCGGCCCACCATCTACAGATAACTACTGCTTGGCACGCATGTTCGCGGAATTTTTTGCAGCGATATGTCCCGCCGCCCGCCACGGCTAAACAACGAAGAAATGCAGTGCCACGGGGGAGTTAAACACGAGCCAGAAAAACCATAACTACTATGAATTTAATAGCAAACTAAGCAATAAATACTTGGACTATAGCCCTAAATGATTTGCAAAACCACTAAAACACTAACTATGCAGCGCCTTAAGCCGCTCAGCCTGCGCCATGGTCTGCTCGTAGCCGCCGCGTATGGCGCGCTCACGAAACTCGCGGGTTACGCTGACGTAATAACCAAAGTTAGGGTGCAGCGTAAAGTCGGCGGCCAATGCATCAGGTGCAGTGATGGCGCGCTTGCGCAAATCACCTTCACGGTAGCGAAGTGCCCCCTCGGGGGCTTTGTCTTCGTGGGCTGATGCATCAATCGCCAACACTTTAACGGCACCTAAACCACGCGCCAAACGCACGGGCATGGGGGCTACCAGATCTGCGTCTACATACTGCTGGCCGCGCACGCGCACAGGGGTGAACAAGCCTTCAATCGCGCAGCTGGCTTGCACTGCTATGCCAGCGTTACCTGCGTTAAACAGCACTGGCGCACGGCTGTCGCGCGCTACTACAGCGGCGGCAAAGCGGGTTTTGAGTTTTTCAATCGGTTGGCGGTTGAGCTCGCGGTTGATCAGCTCGGCAATGGGCGTGCCTGCAAACTTGCCCTCTCCCGTCACGGCCAAACGCCCCATCTCCGTAATGCCCAGGTCTAGCGCCATGCGTTCAAGGTCTTTGGCACTGATACCGCAGGCATACAGCGCGCCCACCAGTGCTCCCACCGAGCCACCCACAATCAAGTCAGGCTTGCAGCCCAGCTCTTCTAGCGCCTTCAATACGCCCACATGCACAAATCCGCGCGGCCCACCTGAGCTGAGTACCCACGCTATGCGCGCGGGCTGCGCTAGGGCAGTGTCAAAGCGCGGTGCATCGTCACCATCGTGGTTGAAGTCAGGTGCAAATGAACAACCTGCAAGGCCTGCTGCGCTGGTCAATGCGCCCAGTGCTGTCGTGGTCAATACCTGTCGGCGTTGCATGGGCAAATAATGTGCACCGCTCAAAATGTTGCTACGCTGAAGGTGTAGAAGTGGGTGCGTGGTCTGCCAGTACTTGACTGGTGATTGGCCCTGTCTCATTGGCCGGCAAAGGTGCCGCAAAGCACATCTTTTGCCCGTCCCACTGCTGGCCACACCAACAATGGCCTTCAGCATTAATCAAGCAAGTACCTGTGCCACAACATCTGGGGTCATCGACCATAGCTCACCTTGGTAAAGACAATAAAGTGGTGCGGCTGGCGGGGATCGAACCCACGACCCTTGGCTTCGGAGGCCAATACTCTATCCACTGAGCTACAGCCGCACATACAAGCCTGATTGTAGTGCCAGCGAGGGTTTGCACGGGGAGCACGGCTATAATTAAGGGTTGTTTGATTAGCGGGATAACAGGCATTGCGCACAGGCCTGCTGAAGCCCCCTTTTTTACGACGCTTTCACCATTCATTTGACGAGAACCCCATGAGCAGCTCTGACCAAAACGACACCAGCCACGATATGGGCCACGACGGCCCTATCAAAACCCCAATGCAGTTGCTGATGACGGTGCTGTTCTCGTTTATCGCTCCGGTGTTTATCATTATTGGCTTGGTGTACTACGTGACCACTCAAGCTAAGCCGGCAACTAATGCGCAAGAAATTACAGCCGAGGCTAAAGCCAGTACTAATGCAGCGGTGGGTAAAAACCTGGGCTTGGCAGGCATATCAATCACAGATTTAGAAAAATCTGTGGCTATGCGCATTCAAAAAGTCGGCATGGTTGAGATTCGTGATGCTAACCGCCCCCTCAAAGCTGGCGAAGAGATCTACAAAGCACAATGCTTGGCCTGCCACGGCGCTGGCCTAGCTGGTGCACCTAAATTTGCTGACGTTGGCGCTTGGGGTACCCGCATAGCTACCGGTTATGAGGCCTTGGTCAACTCTGCCCTAAAAGGCAAGGGCGCCATGGGCGCGCAGGGCGGTGGCGACTATGACGACCTAGAGATTGCACGTGCCGTGGTGCATATGACGAATGCCGCAGGCAGCAAGTTTGCAGTGCCTGATCGCGCCGCTGCTGCTGCACCTGCCGACACAGCGACTGCGGCGGCACCCGCAGCGGCCGCCAGTGCAGTAGTTGCCAAATAATTAATAGCTTGATGAAAACTAAACCGCCTCTAGGGGCGGTTTTTTTATATTTGCATTTTTACTAAGCTGCGGTTTTAGCAGCTGCATGCGCCGCTTGGGGGCTGCGCACATAGCCATAACGCTCAGGCAGCGTTTGCGCCATGACCTCTTGCGGCACCCACAGGCCCTGCTCCACGGCATCGGCTGCCAGTGCCACATCTTGGCTGTGGACTAGGCCAAAGCCTGCATCAGTCTCCATGTACACGCGCCCAAGCTCATCAGTGATGCAGCGCTGCGCGCGCACATGCAGTCCGGTGTGCGCAACCAAGCTAAAGTCAGATTGCACACGCCACACATACGGCGTGGCTTGCAGTTCGATATACACACGCTGCGGCCCGTTTTGAAAAAACCATTGGCCCTGCGCATCACAAGCGTAGTTGCGCTGGATAAAGTCGATCAGCTTTTCATGCGTGAGCATTGAGCCTTTCGCGCCCGGCGCTGTGCTGGTAAAGCTGCCCAAGGCTTGCACCCGGTCATCGCGCATCCACCAGTTTCCGCGAGCATCTAGGCCCAGCCAGCCGTAGCAGTGGGGCACATTGGGCCACTTGGCCATGGCTTTGCGTACGATATCGTCCATAGCTTTAGCTCGTCTACAGTTGTTTAAGCAACCAACCGCCCACCTCGTCAGGCAGGCCGCGCACATGGCCCGGCGGGCCACCTGCAGGAAAGCCCACATGCCCGCCGTGCTGTGGTTGCCATAAAGTGACGCAGGGGCTGACCTGGTGCTGCTGCGGCAAGCTGCTAGCGGGTACAAAGCCGTCGTTGCGCGCGTTCAGTACCAACGCCGGGATTCTCACCTCGTGCAAATGCGGCTTGGCGGATGCACGGCTCCAATAATCGTCGGTGTTTTTAAAACCATGTAGCGGCGCGGTGAACAGATTGTCAAACTCATACAAGTCACGGCTGGCCATCAACTGGTCGCGGTTAAACAATTTGGGGTGCAGCGCCAAGCGCTCTAGCGCCTTGGGCTTCATGGTGCGCAAAAACATGCGCGTGTACACCAGCCGGTTAAATCCAGTTCCAATGGCATGGCCCGCTGCCGTCAGATCGAGCGGCGAACACACCGTAGCTACTGCGCTGACAACCTTGGACGCAGCAACGCCCATCTCTTGCACCCAGCGCAGCAACGCATTGCCGCCTAGCGACACACCTACCGCGATGATTTTGCGGGTAGAGTGCTCAGTGCGCATGCGCTGCAATATCCAACCGATTTCTTCATAGTCGCCTGAATGGTAGGCACGCGGCGCACGGTTGATCTCGCCACTACAGCCTCTGAAATGTGGCACCACGTAATCCAAGCCGTGCTGCGCAGCCCAGTCTGCAAAAGCTTCTGCATAGTGGCTACGCGACGAGCCCTCTAGGCCGTGAAAGAGTACGAGCAGTGGTGTTGGTGCAGCGCTAGTTGCCGCATCAGTTTTTGTATTGACTGCAAAATCTACATCCACAAAGTCGCCATCGGGTGTATCCCAGCGCTGGCGCACATATTGCGGCGCAGAGCCAAAATATCTGCGTGAGAAGAGCGCTGGCCAAATGGTCTGCGCTTGTCCACCGGGTAGCCAGGCTGGGGCTTGGTATTGCATATTCACTATAAATTTAATAGCTGCTTGAGCAGTAAATACTTGGACTAGAGGCCATTTTTATACATGATTGCGAAGTTTTAATGCAATACCAGCGGCACGTCTGACAACTCTTGCATCTCACGTGGTGTGCCTGGGCTGGCGTGGTGCGCCACCATGTTCCAGCCCTGTGCGGTCTTGTGGTACACGTTGGTGGCAATCACGTAAGCCTCACGCGGCCCCTCTTCGGTCATGACCTCGATTTTTTCCAACACGCTATGCACTGCGCTGGCCAGCGATTCAATTTTGCGCACGCGTTGCGGCGTGGCTTTGATCGTGCCATTGGCAAACATGGCATCAAACGCAGCGCGGATAGCACTGATGCCCACCACTCTTGGCCCGCCAGGGTGCACACACACAACATCGTCTTCATCAGCCCAGCAGGCCATGAGTTTGTCTATGTCGCCGTTTTGCAAAGACTCGTAAAACGCAGCCTCGACATCATCTGCAGTGCCACCGACAGTGACTGATTGGAGCTTGGATTTACGCATATTCCCATTATGGACAAAACTGTTCTTACTTGCTAGAAATCTACAGGCGAAAAAAAACGCCAATCGAAAGATTGGCGTTTTACAAACTAGTTATCAATTGGTTGCGGAGGCTAGATTTGAACTAACGACCTTTGGGTTATGAGCCCAACGAGCTACCAGGCTGCTCCACTCCGCGTCATGTCTGTATTTTACTCTTGATTGCTCTGACTATGCGAGCAATAGGGTAATTAAACTTGCAGTGTTGCTGTAGTACCAGCGTGACACTGCTAATTCAAATTTAAGCTGCTGGCGCCTCTGGTGCGGCGCTGGTGTCTGGACGATCGACCAGTTCAACAAATGCCATCGGTGCGTTGTCACCCACACGGAAACCCATCTTCAAAATACGGGTATAGCCGCCTGGACGGGTTGCGTAGCGTGGGCCGAGTTCAGCGAATAGCTTAACCACCATGTCGCGGTCGCGCAGGCGGTTAAAGGCCAAACGCTTGTTTGCCAACGTTGGTACTTTAGCCAAAGTGATCATGGGTTCCACAACGCGGCGCAACTCTTTAGCCTTAGGCAAAGTAGTTTTGATGGCCTCGTGCTGAATCAGCGAGTTCATCATGTTGCGCAGCATAGCGAGGCGGTGCTCGCTGGTGCGGTTGAGTTTACGAAGTCCTTGTCCGTGACGCATGGTGCTTTCCTTTCAAAATTATCGAGATGGCCGTATCAGGTACCATCTACGCACTTGCCCCTATGAATGCGATGGGGCGCTAAAAATTAATGCTTGTCCACGCACTGATGCTTTGCATTAGTGCTTATCTAGACCAGCTGGTGGCCAAGCCTCAAGGCGCATGCCCAAGGTCAAGCCACGAGAAGCCAAAACTTCTTTGATTTCATTGAGCGACTTACGACCCAAATTAGGTGTCTTCAATAACTCATTCTCGGTGCGCTGAATTAGATCACCGATGTAGTAAATGTTTTCTGCTTTGAGGCAGTTAGCAGAGCGAACGGTCAGTTCTAACTCGTCCACTGGGCGTAGCAAAATCGGGTCAAACTGCTGGCTGGCGCGCTGCGCTG
Organism: Polaromonas sp.; assembly: GCA_031415895.1. Taxonomy (GTDB): domain Bacteria; phylum Pseudomonadota; class Gammaproteobacteria; order Burkholderiales; family Burkholderiaceae_C; genus JAAFIP01. Next base: position 6,986 of record JANOSN010000420.1, read on the forward strand.
GTGCGTCAAACGCGGCCAACTCACTGCCTTCAAACTGTGCAAACACAGCCAACTGCTCAACCAAAATCTTGGCTGATGCGCGCACTGCGTCTTCTGCAGTCACGGCGCCGTTGGTTTCGATTTCCATGAC
>JANOSN010000421.1:0-1775 GCA_031415895.1 Polaromonas sp.
CCGCTAACAGCCCTATCCAAAGTTTTAAGGATTTGATGGCGGTTTCTAAAACCCGGCAGCTCAACGCGGGCAGCAGCGGTAACGGCACGCCACCGCACCTGACCATGGCGCTGTTTTGTGACTTGAACAAAAGCAAAATGACGCACATTCCATACCGGGGTGGTGCCCCATCGATTACCGATTTGATCGGCGGTCAGTTGGATGTTATTTTTTCTAATTTCCCAGAGTCAATTGCCCAGGTTAAAGCAGGCAAACTGCGCCCATTGGCAGTATGCAGCTTATCGCGCAACAGTTTGGTACCCGATGTGCCGACTGCGATCGAAGCAGGTTTAACCGGGTTATTTGTAGAAAATTGGACTGCCGCCATGATTCACGTCAAAACACCGGACGCTATTGTGGAGAAGTACGCGCGTGAGTTGATCAAAGTTATGTACAGCCCAGAGATAGAAGAACGCGCTAAAGCACAAGGCTTTAAAGTGACCCCCAAAGGTACTGCAGATTTTGCAGCATTCTTGCAAACCGAGATAGCGCGCTGGGCGCGGTTGATCAAGTCCGCCAAAATCACTGCGACTTGATTGCACTGTCGTGGTCACGATGACCTAATCACGCTGTTTTGAGCAATTGCATAAAAACAGGTTGCTAATATCCCTAGTTCATGGGATGCAGTTTTTTCGTAAACCGCGTACTATAGTGGTATGCCTATATTTTTTGCTTGTGTTGGCCATGCCTCAGTTGATCATCATTTTGAGATCGAAGCTTTCGCCTCGCGTCCTACCAAAACTCCAGCCAAAACCTACAACATGATCGTCGGTGGCATGGCAGCTAACGCCGCTATTGCTATGGCCCGTCTTGGTGCCAATGTACGCTTGCTGGGGCGGGTGGGCGACGACATCGCAGGTGATTTTGTGCGCGGCCAAGTTCAAGCGCACAAGGTGCATGCCTTTTTAGAGCCGGTAGAGCTTGCGCACACTTCGGTGTCTAGTGTGATTGTCGATGCACACGGCGAGCGGCAAATTTTTAACCACCGTGGCGATGCTATTGCCAAAGCGCATGCCTTGGACACCCAGCAACTAGAAGGCGCACACGCCCTGCTGACCGACCCTCGCTGGTGCGATGGTGCTTTAGCTGCTCTGCAATGGGCCGCGCAGCGCGGTGTGCTGAGCGTGCTAGATGCTGATGTAGCGCCCCAGTCGGTGCTACATAAATTAGTGCCCGCAGCCCGTTGGGCGGTATTTTCTGAGCCTGGCTTGCACTGCTTCGCCCCGCAGCTTAGCCAAGAGGCCGCTTTACGTCTAGCCTTGGCCAGCGGCGCGCAAGTGGCCATGGTGACTTTGGGCGAGCGCGGCGTAGTGTGGTGCGAGCAAGGCAGCAGCTTAGTGCATGAGCAAGACGGCTTTAGCGTACGCGCGCTAGACACCACAGGAGCTGGTGATGTGTTCCATGCCGCGCTCACTATAGCGCTCAGTGAAAACGCTGCGCATGCAGATGCTGTGCGTTTTGCCAGTGCAGCTGCAGCGCTTAAATGCACACAACGCCATGGTGTGCTGGGCACCCCAACACGCAGCGCTGTTGAAGACTTTTTACTACAAAATGCATAGCTGTCTGAGCAGGTTTTACATAGGCTTACCGCCTATTACCTATCAGAAACTTGCGCGTCTGATCGCAAGGTTTAAAGTTGAGCCCTTATCACTACAAGGAGTTGATTTGACATTACGCACTATTATCATCACGGCTACATTGGGTACCATCATTGCTATCAGTGGATGCTCCACCAT
>JANOSN010000422.1:0-10121 GCA_031415895.1 Polaromonas sp.
TTAAATTTTTGGCCAGCAGCAACTTTGTATTGTTTGCCACCGGTTTTTACGACCGCGTACATAAGAACCTCTTAAGAATATGTCTAAATGAGTGTCTGCGGACGGATTTCCACAGAGCCTTAAATTATAGCATGGTGAGTAAGCACTGACAATAGTTTTCATCTGACCACGTGCCTTGCCCTTGTGTGGCCCATGTCCGTGAGCCGTTCATATAATCCAAGCATAACCCAACCTATCCTACTGGCTGCACAACTTGTCTGCAACTTCTACTACTACCGCCACCACACTGCAACTTGTCGCCAGCGACATGGCCGAGGTAGACAAAGTCATCTCTGCACGGCTGGATTCTGGGGTACCGTTGGTGGCCCAAGTGTCCCAATACATTATCTCGGCCGGCGGCAAGCGCCTGCGGCCCGCTTTGCTTCTTTTAATGTGCGGTGCTTTAGGCTACCGCGAACCGCAACGCTTTAATTTGGCAGCTGTGGTGGAATTCATCCATACGGCCACCTTGCTGCACGACGATGTGGTGGACGAATCAGCCCTGCGCCGCGGCCGCTCGACGGCCAATGAGGTGTTTGGCAACCCTGCCAGTGTGCTGGTAGGTGATTTTTTATACTCGCGCGCCTTTCAGATGATGGTCGACAGCGGTCAAATGCGGGTCATGGAGGTACTGGCCGAGGCCACTAACGTTATCGCTGAAGGAGAAGTACTGCAGCTAATGAACATGCACGACTCATCTTTGGATGAAGAGGGTTATTTGCGAGTTATTCGTTCTAAAACAGCCAAATTGTTTGAGGCCAGTGCCCGATTAGCCGCTATTTTGATAGGCAGCAATGCTGCAACTGAAGCGGCCTGCGCTACCTACGGGCAAGCTATTGGCACGGCATTCCAGGTCATTGACGATGTTTTGGACTATGACGGAGATACCCAAGAAATGGGCAAAAATCTAGGCGACGACCTGCGCGAAGGCAAGGCCACATTGCCATTGATCATTGCCATGCAACGCGCCTCGCCCGAAGATGCACAGTTAATCCGCACAGCCATAGAAACCGGTGGTCTGACCCAGTTAAACCATGTGGTGCGCATAGTGCGTGCCACTGGCAGCTTAGAGGCCACCCGTCAAGCCGCAGCGCATGAAGCACAGCGTGCAATAGACGCCCTATCTACACTGCCCGAGAATTCTTACAAGTTGGCTTTAAAAGGCCTTGGTGAGCAGCTTTTAGAGCGCCGAGCGTAGTTAGCGTTGTGCAAAAGCGCTGTGCTGGCAGCGTTTAATGCCCAAAATCAGAGCAAAAATGCGACAAAACCTATCTCATAGCGCCTAGCATCGCACGATCACACCTGCGTGAGGTTTACACGCTAGCCGCTATCGGCGATGATGCGGGAGCACAAAGTACAGCATAAAATTACAGTTAGCTTTATTTAGTATCTTTAGCAATTATTTGAATCTTCTTATTAAACTGATTTATTTTGCATGGCCGCCGTAGAAACTCCCAATAGCCTCAACATCGCTGTAGCACTGCCTGGCATGGGCCGCGCCTTAGTGATGGCGGGCAAGCTGGCGCAAAAAGCAGCTGAAGACATCTATAAAAAATCGCAGGCTAATCGCAGCAGTTTTATTGCTGAATTAACTGGATCCGGGGCTGTATCAGCCTCCGATTTAGCCCACACCATGTCGATAGCCTTTGCGGCCCCGCTGTTGGACTTGGATGCTATCGATCCGCAGCGCCTGCCTAAAGGTTTGTTAGACCAAAAATTATGCCAAAGCCTGCGCGTAGTCGTGCTCAGCAAGCGTAACAACCGTCTGATAGTCGCCACGGCAGACCCATCTGACCAAGTGGGTGCAGAAAAAATCAAGTTTTCTACTCAAATGGGCACGGATTGGGTAATTGCCGAGTACGACAAACTATCCAAGCTGGTAGACGCAACTACAGTTAGCGTTAGTGATGCCATGGACAGCATCGTCAGTGGTGATTTCGAATTTGACGAAACCTCCATGGAGGTGGCAAGTGATATTGAAGACGATGCCGCTACCACCGATGTGGAAGATGCGCCAGTCGTTAAGTTTTTGCAAAAAATGCTGATCGACGCATTCAATATGCGTGCTTCTGATTTGCACTTTGAGCCCTACGAACATACTTATCGCGTGCGCTTTCGGGTCGATGGCGAGTTGCGTGAAATTTCCTCGCCTCCAGTGGTCATCAAAGATAAGCTGGCCTCACGTATTAAAGTTATCTCTAAACTCGACATCTCAGAAAAACGTGTGCCTCAAGACGGCCGCATGAAGATGAAGATGGGTCGCGACAAGATGATCGATTTCCGGGTGAGCACTTTGCCCACGATGTTCGGAGAAAAAATCGTTATACGTATCTTGGACCCGTCCAGCGCCAAATTAGGCATCGATGCTTTGGGTTATGAGCCAGAGGAAAAGGTACGATTACTAAAAGCCATCGAACGGCCCTACGGCATGGTATTAGTTACTGGGCCTACTGGCTCGGGCAAAACCGTGTCTTTATACACCTGCTTGAACCTGCTCAATAAGCCCGGCGTCAATATTTCCACTGCAGAAGATCCATGCGAGATTAACTTGCCCGGTGTGAACCAAGTCAACGTGAATGAGAAAGCTGGGATGACTTTTGCCGTAGCGCTAAAGTCTTTTCTGCGCCAAGACCCAGACGTCATCATGGTCGGCGAGATTCGTGATTTAGAAACCGCTGACATTGCCATCAAGGCAGCTCAAACCGGCCACATGGTGATGAGTACCTTGCACACTAATGATGCGCCGACCACTTTGACACGCATGCGCAATATGGGTATCGCCCCATTTAACATTGCCTCCAGCGTGATCTTGATCACCGCACAGCGCCTCGCACGCCGCTTATGCCTCAATTGCAAAGCACCTGCTGATATTCCTTATGAAAACTTAATAGACGCAGGCTTTAAGGAAGATCAGGTCGATGGCACTTGGTCGCCTTACAAACCAGTAGGTTGCTCTATGTGCAACAACGGCTACAAAGGACGTGTGGGTATTTATCAAGTCATGCCGATCAGCGAAGACATGCAGCGCTTGATTTTGGCAGATGCCAGCGCTTTGGATATTGCGCGGCAGTCAGAAACCGAGGGTGTTCGCAGTTTGCGGCAGTCTGGTTTGAGCAAAGTACGGTTAGGGCTGACATCGCTAGAGGAAGTTCTAGCGTGCACCAATACATAATACGCCAGGCACCTGCATCGGCGCGCTGAGAACTAACGCATAACGAGGATTGAATGGCAACCACCACCAAAAAAGCTGAAGCTAAAGATTTTGTCTTTGAGTGGGAAGGCAAAGATCGCGGCGCCAAAGTGGTGCGCGGAGAGATGCGTGCGATTGGCGAAAACCAGGTGCAAGCAGCTTTGCGTCGTCAAGGTATTTTGGTTACCAAAGTTAAAAAGCGCCGCATGCGCACTGGGCAAAGGATAAAGCCTAAAGATATTGCGATATTTACACGCCAATTGGCAACCATGATGAAGGCCGGCGTACCTCTGCTGCAATCTTTTGATATCGTAGGTCGAGGCAACCCAAACGCTAGTGTCACCAAGCTATTGAACGATGTGCGCACGGATGTTGAAACAGGCACCTCGTTGTCTGGTGCGTTCCGCAAATACCCGATGTACTTCGATAATTTGTACTGCAACTTGGTTGAAGCGGGCGAGGCTGCTGGTATTTTGGAATCGCTGCTAGATCGCTTGGCGGTCTATATGGAAAAAACCGAAGCCATTAAATCTAAGATTAAATCTGCTTTGATGTACCCTGCATCTGTGGTCGTTGTCGCGTTTGTTGTTGTTGCTGTGATCATGATTTTTGTGATCCCCGCTTTCAAGCAGGTGTTTAGTTCTTTCGGCGCAGATTTGCCAGCACCAACGCTGTTTGTGATTGCCATGAGCGAGTTTTTCGTCAAATGGTGGTGGCTTATTTTTGGCGGCATCGGCTTTGGCGGTTACTTTTTTATGCAAGCTTGGAAGCGCAACGAAAAAGTCCAAAAATTCATGGATCGATTGATGTTGAAAATCCCGGTCTTTGGCACCTTGATTGAGAAATCTTGTATTGCACGCTGGACTCGCACATTGGCAACTATGTTTGCTGCCGGCGTACCATTAGTCGAGGCTTTAGATTCTGTAGGCGGCGCATCAGGTAACTCTAAATATGCTGATGCCACTGTCAAAATTCAGCAAGAGGTCTCTACTGGCACCTCACTGACCTCTGCTATGACCAACGTGAACATATTTCCATCGATGGTCATTCAAATGACAGCCATCGGTGAAGAATCTGGCTCGATTGACCACATGTTGGGCAAGGCAGCTGATTTTTACGAGGCTGAAGTTGATGACATGGTGGCGGGCTTATCCAGCTTGATGGAGCCTATCATCATAGTGTTTTTAGGCACCATCATTGGCGGTATTGTGGTGGCTATGTATCTGCCCATCTTTAAACTCGGCCAGGTGGTTTAATGGCGGGGTTGTGGTGGTTAGATGCCGCATTGGTCGGTTTGGTGGGCTTGCTCATAGGTAGTTTTTTGAATGTGGTCATTCACCGGTTACCCAAAATGCTTGAGGCGCAATGGGCCGCTGAGTGCGCTTCGCTAACGCAGCCTGAGGGTAGCGCAACAATTGATCAAGCTTCGCCGGGCGAGGATAATAAATTCAATCTCATGGTGCCGCGTTCGCGTTGCCCGCAATGCGGTCACTTAATTGCTTGGTACGAGAACATCCCTGTCATCAGCTATCTTGTACTGCGCGGTAAATGCTCAGCATGCAAAGCCTCTATTAGCCTTCGCTACCCCGCTGTAGAGTTGATCACTGGTACATTGTTTTTCTTTTGCGCTGCGCGTTTCGGCTGGACCATGACTACGGTGGTCTGGTGCATGTTTTGCGCCGCCATAGTCGCCCTTGCGGGAATCGACTGGGACACCACGCTGCTGCCCGACGACATCACTCTGCCCTTGTTATGGCTTGGTTTGATAGCAGCTGCTTTGCGCTGGAACCCGCTTGTTAATCTGCCAGATGCCTTATGGGGCGCTGTGGCTGGCTACTTGTCGCTATGGGCGGTGTACTGGGTGTTCAAGCTAGTCACTGGCAAAGAGGGCATGGGTTATGGTGACTTCAAACTATTGGCGGCTTTAGGCGCTTGGTTTGGCTGGCAAGCCTTGGTGCCGATTATTTTGATGTCATCCGTTATCGGCGCTATCGTGGGCATTGCTATGAAAATGTCCACCGGATTGCGCGAGGGTGGCTATATTCCTTTCGGGCCTTTCTTGGCAGGTGCGGGTTTAACAGCCTTGATCTTTGGTCCCCAGTCTATTTTGCGGGCAGTGGGTCTTTAAGGCAAAGCTTTGCCTTAAGTTTTGTACATCGCTATGCACCCCACACGTTTAGGGCTCACAGGCGGGATCGGCAGCGGTAAAAGTACTGTGGCCCTTATGCTGCAACAATTGGGTGCAGCAGTAATTGATGCTGACGCGCTGTCAAAGCAAGCTACCGGGTCTAGTGGGGTTGCGATGCCTATGATTGAAAAGACCTTTGGTATCAGCATGGTTGCCAATGACGGCAGCCTGAACCGCGACAAAATGCGCCAGCTGATTGTGAGCGACCCAGAAGCTAAAAATAAACTAGAAGCCATAGTGCATCCCGCTGTAGGTCAAGCCATTGCAGACCAGCAGCGCCTAGCCATAGAGGCTGGTAAAAAACTGATTGTGCTGGACATACCCCTGCTGGTTGAATCTGGTCGTTGGCGTGCCCAGTTGGACCATGTGGTGGTGATCGACTGCTCGCAGGCCACACAAATGCAACGTGTGTTGGCCAGGCCCAGCAGCCAAGGCTGGACCGAACAACAAGTGCACAACATCATCGCGCTACAGGCTACCCGTGAAGAGCGCTTGGCAGCTGCCGACACGGTCATTTGCAACGATGGTATCGATTTGCAAACACTGCACACACAAGTGCTCCAACTGGCGCGTCAGTTCGGGCTATGATTGCGCAAGTCGAAAGTGCACTGTGATTGTCTACGAATACCCCTTTAATGAACGCTCCCGCACCTATTTGCGGCTTGAGCACCTGTTTCAACGCCTCGGTGTACTGCTGGCGCGAGAGTCTGCGCTGGACCACCATTTTGCTTTCGTCACTATTTTTGAAATCATTGAGGTAGGCGCGCGCTCTGACCTAAAGTCTGAATTACTCAAAGACCTAGAAAAGCATAGACAACAGTTCATAGCTTACCGTGGCAACCCTGCGATTGCTCAAAACGCGTTGGACCAAGTGATTGAGCAATTAGAACTGTCGTTTGCCAACCTCAACGGACTGCCGGGTAAAGCAGGTAATTCGCTCAACGATAACGAATGGGTGGTTAGCGTTCGTAGCCGCATCGGTATACCTGCAGGCACCTGCGAATTCGACCTGCCCGCCTACTATCACTGGCAGCACCACAGTGTCGAGCGTCGCCGCACCGATTTGAGCCGCTGGGCTAGCAGCCTGTGGCCTATGGCGCACAGCGTGAACCTGCTGCTTAAACTACTGCGCGACACCGGCTCAGCCCAAATGGTGATGGCCACCAACGGCCAATACCAACAAACCTTACCCCAAGGTCGCAGCTTTCAGCTGTTGCGCTTGCGTATGGATCCTAGCTTGGGTGTTATCCCTGAAATCAGTGGTAATCGACTAATGGTGTCGGTGCGCATGATGCGCGAGGCTGCTGATGACAAACTGGCCGCAGTCAGTGGTGAAGATGCCAGCTTTGAGCTGACGTTGTGCGCTTAAATTTCGCTTGTTTGACTCTTATCTGATGGACTTGCCCCACCATGAGCTCACCCAAGCCTGCCAACCCATCTCGGCCCGCCAAGCCTCCAATCGTTGTCTGCCCTAGTTGCAAAGGCGATAGCGTCTTTGCACCCAGTAACCGCTGGCGGCCGTTTTGTAGCGAACGCTGTAAAGAACACGACCTAGGCGCTTGGGCCAGCGAGTCTTTTCGCGTTCCTAGCGCTGTGCCACCACCAGATGAACTATTTGGTGATGCAAAGATCGAAAATCTGCATTGAATTAGGCTTTAGTCCAAGTATTTATTGCTCAAGTAGCTATTAAATGCATAGCATCTAGATGACCTAAAGCTATCGGTTAGGGCCACCTTGTTTAAGATAGCGCACCATATCACGCACCGTCTGAGTTGCAGCAGCGCCCGTGCAAATCCCTTGCTGCGCAAGGCGCAGTGCGTAGCGCGACGGGTTGCTGAAAGCTAGGCTTTGCCACTGCGCATCGACCACCTTGCTCCATCCACTGTCTTTGTTAAAGCGGGCATAGGTTTTCCACTCGGCTGTGTTGCAACGGATGACTTCGTACATCGCGTTGATCACCCCGCTGGGTGACTGCGCCACCACCACATAGCGAACCGTGCCATCACTGGCAATCACCACCGTGTCAGGGTCTAGGCCCCATTTTAAGTTGCTGCTAGTCGACACCTCAAATGAGACCAACCTGCGCAATTCAAAAGCGGGAGGCGGTGCAGCGTCGACTTCTTTCCAGTCGGGGTCTGCCGTTATAAACTGAGCCCACGTTGGGGAGCAGATCAGCATTGCACCTGCGCACAGGCCTGCAACTCGTGTAAGTCGCAAGATAAAGCGGCGTAGGGGCTTAAGGCTCATGGTTGGTGGTGCTGATATCGCTGGCATGGTCATGGCTGTGGTCATCTGCGTCGTGCGGAGCAATGCCCAAGCCGTTGGCAGCTGAGAGCGTGCCAAATCCATGATTCACTTGGTTGGCTGATTGCGCGTAGCTGTTTTGCGGGTGCGGGTCAAAGCTGGCACCGGGCGGCAGCTCAATGTCAGCAAAATGGTGGCGGTGGGGCTCTAGGTCGTGTGGGCTGCCGGGCATGCCTTGCGAATGCCCGTCAACACCAAAACCACCTGCGCTAAAAGCCCCGCGCTCGCCAAAACGCCTGCGCTGCTGGTAGCGAGAGTCGCCGCGCGAGCCAAAGGCTTCATCCTGGGTGTGACCATCATGGCGCGGCAAAAAGCGTGACAGCTCTGTCAGCGCCATTTCGTACACGCCGCGTTTAAATTCGACCACTACGTCTAGTGGCACCCAGTAGTCGTTCCAGCGCCAAGCGTCAAACTCGGGATGGTCGGTGGCGCGCAGGTTCAGGTCGGTGTCGTAGCCCACCAATTGCAACAAAAACCATATTTGTTTTTGGCCACGGTAATGGCCCCGCGATTCGCGGCGAATAAACCTGTCTGGCACCTCGTAGCGCAACCAGTCTCGCGTACGTGCCACGATGCGCACGTGGTCAGGCTGTAAGCCCACCTCTTCGTGCAACTCGCGGAACATGGCTTGCTCGGGGTTCTCTCCCCGGTCAATGCCACCCTGCGGAAATTGCCAGGAATGGGTACGAATTCGTTTGCCCCAAAATACCTGGTTTTTCTGGTTGAGCAAGATGATGCCGACGTTCGGGCGAAAGCCGTCCCGGTCAAGCATAATCAACTCCAATTTTTAAACTTAAGTTCATTATGCACGTGTGCTTGCCCAGCGCAACCCTCTGTTGCATTTATTACGACTTTACGCCATTGAAATTAACGCTTAACTTCTAGTCATACTCTCATCAGTATTAAGCCCCAATTAGCCATTACCGCGAATCTAGCCCTATGAAAGCCAGCCAGTTCTTAGTCTCTACTCTTAAAGAAGCCCCAGCCGACGCCGAGGTGGCCAGTCACCAGCTGATGACCCGCGCTGGCATGATCAAAAAGCTAGGCGCTGGCATCTACACCTACATGCCCATGGGCCTGCGCGTGATCCGCAAGGTAGAGGCCATCGTGCGCGAGGAGATGAACCGCGCAGGTGCTATTGAATGTGTGATGCCAGTCATCCAGCCCGCCGAGTTGTGGCAAGAAACCGGTCGCTTTACTACTAACGGTCCCGAGCTGCTGCGCATCAAAGACCGCCACGACCGTGACTTTATCGTGCAGCCTACCAGCGAAGAATGTGTGACCGACATCGCGCGTCAAGAATTCAAAAGCTACAAGCAGCTGCCTAAAAACCTGTACCAAATCCAAACCAAATTTCGCGATGAACGCCGCCCCCGCTTTGGGCTGATGCGCGGGCGCGAGTTCACCATGAAAGACGCCTACAGCTTTGACCGTGACGAAGCCGCAGCCAAAGCCAGCTATGTAGTGATGGCCGACGCCTACCGCAAAATTTTTGACCGCTTTGGCCTGAAGTACCGCGCTGTGGCCGCCGACAGTGGTGCTATTGGTGGCGATGCGAGTGAAGAATTTCAGGTGATTGCTGCTACGGGCGAAGACGCGATTGTGTTTTGCCCGGATAGCAATTACGCCGCGAACATGGAAAAAGCCGAAGCCGCAGCACCCGGCCCGCGTGGCGCGGCTACCAAAGCGATGGCCAAAACACCCACGCCCGGCAAAAGCACCTGCGAAGACGTGGCCGCACTGCTGAATGTGCCGTTGCAAAGCACAGTGAAATCGCTGGTTCTCGCCACCGACGCGTTGGACGATAAAGGCAAAGTCGTCAAAACCCAAGTGTGGTTGCTGCTAGTACGCGGCGACCATTCGCTTAACGAAACTAAAGTCAATAAACTACCAGGGCTAAGCGGATTTCGCTTCGCATCTATTGCAGAAATCAAAGACAAATTCGATTGCGAACCCGGCTATTTGGGGCCTATTACTGCAGAACTTATTTGGGCTCGTGGTGCCTCAATGATTGATTCGGCGAATCAAAATTCAAAAGCCGGCAAAGCATACAGAGGATTCAAAGTCATAGCTGACCGCGAAGTGGCTGCAATGGCGGATTGGATTTGCGGCGCAAACGAAGTTGATTTCCACATCACCGGCGTGAACTGGGGCAGGGACTTGCCTGAGCCCGACCAAATCGCCGACATCCGCAACGTGCTCGAAGGCGATGCATCACCCGATGGCAAAGGCCCGCTCGCCATTGAGCGCGGTATTGAGATCGGCCATGTGTTCTACCTAGGCACCAAATACAGCAAAGCCATGAACGCCACCTTCCTGGACATGGACGGCAAACCCAAACCCTTTGAGATGGGCTGCTACGGCATCGGCATCACGCGCTTGCCAGCTGCTGCAGTAGAG
>JANOSN010000423.1:0-8102 GCA_031415895.1 Polaromonas sp.
GTACTGCCATATTGGCTTGGCTGGCCTCCGAACCTCTGCCCAGCGCTATAGCCGCCGTGTCGCTGCTGGCTGTGGGAGCCACAGGCTATGGCCTGAGCTTGCGGTTTTATTTGCTGGCGCAGCGCACTTTTGGCGCGGCGCGTACAGGCTCGGTTTTTTCGTTTGCTCCCTTTATCGGCGCTGCTGTCGCCATGGCCATGGGAGAGCGCAGCATGGGCTGGCTCATGATGCTGGGCGCAGCGCTGATGGTGGCAGGTGTCGTGTTGCACTTGGCAGAGTCGCATGGTCATGCCCACCAGCACGATGCGCTGCATCATGAACATGCGCACAACCACGGCGACGGGCACCACAGCCATGAGCACCATCATGACTCTACTGCACCAGAAAATAGGCCTTTAGAGTCACCGCTTGGCTCACACAGCCATTGGCACCGCCACGAGCCACAGCTGCACACCCACGCACATGCGCCTGACCTGCACCACCAGCATATCCATTGATACAAGCTGCCTGCGCGCACAGGCAGCGCAAAAGGTGAAATAATACGTTAATAAGTTTAGAAAGACCCTACCTATGAGCGACACCCAAACCCGCATCGACGGCCTTGTTAAATCCAACGACGTAGTTTTGTTTATGAAAGGCAACGCCAGCTTTCCGCAGTGCGGCTTTTCTGGCAAAGCGATTCAAATTTTAAAAGCCTGTGGTGTAGACACCAAAGGCATTCAAACCGTGAACGTATTAGACGATGCAGAAGTGCGCCAAGGCATCAAAGAGTACAGCAACTGGCCCACCATTCCCCAGCTATACGTCAAAGGCGAGTTCATTGGCGGCTCGGACATCATGATGGAGATGTATGAGAACGGTGAGTTGCAAAAGGTGTTGAATCCTTGACTATTCTTGGCTAGATTGTAAAAAGCTCGGTTTACCGGGCTTTTTTATTGCCTAAATGGCTTGTAGTCCAAGTATTCATTGCTCAAACAGCTACAAAATTAATAGCAATTATGAAGAACGCTTTTTCAAAGATGTAGCATTGGCTTGCGCGTTGTCAGTCAAATAGTCCCACAGCGTGAGGGCCGTGCGCTTAGCGCTGCGTTCGCTATTTTTCGCAGTGTCTTTGTCGCCCGATTTAGCCACAGGTTTTTCGCGGTAGGCACGTATGTCCATCGCCATTTCTAGCCCAGTACCTGCTAACGCCAGTTTTTTACTGCGCAGTTCTTTCTTCACCGCGCTTTGCGGCAAAAACGCAATACCGTGGCCCTCTAGTGCCATCACTTTCAGGCCCTCTGCCATGTCAGTCTCGTAAACACGGTCTAGGTGATTAGGTGTTTTGGCTTCTTTCAAAATCACGTCCACCACACGGCCCAAATACGCACCGGGCGCGTAGCCCAGGTAGGGCAGTGGCGATGCAGGCCGACCCGGCAGGCTGAAAATCGGCAGGCCCTGCGCATCAGCCGCAGCATAGGGCGCAATCACCTCGGTGCCTAAGCTGACAAACTCGTAGCGCTCAAGGTCCAACTGAAAGGGTTGCGACGGATGGTGGTAGGTGATCAAAATATCGCAGCTGGCCTCTACCAAGCGCATCACCGCATCGTGCACGTTCAGCGCTATCAGGCGGCTTTTGATCGGGCCAAAGCGATCGCGCAGCAAGGACACCCAACCGGGGAAGAACGTAAACGCCAGCGTGTGCGGCACCGCAAACTCAATCACGTCTTGCCCCGCAGCTGAGTGCCCGCGTAGCATGGCGCGGGTGGACTGTAAGCTTTGCAGCATCTCAAGGGCTTGGCTATACAGCGTCTCGCCCGCAGGCGTGAGGCGCGTGGGGTAGCTGCTGCGGTCCACTAAATCAGTGCCTGCCCAAGACTCTAGCGACTGAATGCGCCGCGAAAACGCAGGCTGCGTGACATGGCGCAACTGCGCCGAGCGGCTAAAACTGCGCGTCTCAGACAAGCTGATAAAGTCTTCAAGCCATTTGGTTTCCATATGCATTGCGTCCAGTTGTGTAGCAAATTATGGCACTGTGGCGCAGTGTTTTTAACCCTTATTTTGGCAAAATACCTATTAAATAGTGCTGTAGTCCAAGTATTTACTGCTCAGACAGCTATGATTTTTATAGTATTAATTATTTTTGTGCATGATTAAATAAACCAGCTTAGAGCCTAATTTTGCCAGCGCCTAACATTCGCAGTTTTAAATTAGCGCTGCGCGCGGTCAAGTAAATCGGAAAGTTGCCTTACATGAACGTCTGCCTTATCGCCATAGGGTTGTAATAATTCTAAGTAGGCAGGAAGTTCGCGACGCAGCTGAGCCAGTGATGTGATCTGGCCAAACATGAGCGCCAGAGGCAACCCATCTAACCCAGCGACACTGGAAAGAAAATTCTCCATCTCCCCAAGCAGGTCTTGCAGAGTAGGCACATCAGCGGATAGCTTGTAACTAGTTGGGTTTTGGCTGTAGTTTGAATTAACAAGTGAACCGTCAGTGGTTAAAAAATTAGCCTTGGGGTCTCGATTCAAGTTGCTAGCCAATGTTTGTAAATCAGGTGCAAAGCTGTTGCCGCCATTGCCGCTGTTAGGGCCCGACAGCACCGACATATCTAGTGCCAAGTTAAGTAAATCAGCCTCGTTTAAAGAATTAGCAGTGGTAACTGTCGCAGGCTTAATAGGACGAGAAATTACATCGTCTATGGTTGCTCTTTGAATGCGCTCAATGCGGGTGTTGTTAGACAGTGAGTCGCTAGTTTTTCGACGCACATAGCCTAGGCGCTCGAGCTCTTCAAACTTTTCAGGCAGCGAGCCCAACGCAGTGAGAAACGGCTGATACTGGGCGACTTGAGAGCGTCCGTCTATTACCATCATCAATGTACGAAGGGTTCGCGGAATTTCACTAACATTTGATTTGATAGCTGCTGTACCCAAATCGGTTCGCTCAAAAACTACCGAGGACATATCTTCAATGTTTGGCACAGGGATGCCTGACTGGGCATCAGATGGTGGCATGATTAAGGTTGCTTATTTAAAAAACGGGCAAAAATCCCCGATTCAGGCGTAGTGGGCGTAGCTGAAGTTGGGGCTGTAACTGCTACCGGCGCTGCAGCAGGCGTTTCAACAATCGCAGCCGCTGGCGCAGCCAAAGCGATGGTGGTGGTAGCCAGTTCCATCAGCATTTTCTCGACAGCTTCGGCTTTCATACCGTATGGGTTAAAAATGCTTTGCTGAGAATATTTCAAGAACAATGAGCGGTTGTTTGCATTGGGCGCTGCAAATCCCATTGACCAGTTAGCCCAGTGGCGCTCTTCGATTTCTTTGTAGCCCAGCATTGTCACAGTGTGGTGCCTGGGGTCACGGATCAAGCGTGCATACAGGTCGTTGATCTGATCGCGGGCACCTTCTAAAGCTTGGAGGAAAATTTTGCTGTTAAAAGCCAACATGCCCGTCAAGTCGCGGCTATGGTTGTTGGTTTGTGCCTGCAACAAAATGCGTTTGAATTCGTTAAGGTCTACGCCCGGTTGGGCTGTACTGACATAAATAAGTCGAATCAACATAAAAAATCCTTTGGGCTATTAATTTTGGAGAAGCTTGTATTGTTTAACTTAAAGTCGCTTTAAGCTGATCAAGATGATGTTGTGCGGGGTTACCAAGCGGTGCAATTAAAGAGGCATACCCGCTAAGGTTTGCAGTTAATTGCTCAATTGAGTCCAGGCCTTCCAGGGTCAGGATAATTTCAATAGACTCACTGGGCATGTGCTGCGTAACAAAGTCGCTGATGAGTAAGATAGCACTGCGCAATTTGTATTGCGATGTATTAGCTGTGTTGTTGTTGGGTACTAAATTGGGTGCAATGACCGCTGGTGCGACCTGCACTGGTTCAGACTTAACCTGCGTGCTGGCAATAATTGAGAGTTCGTCAGGGGTGGCTGCTGCTACGTAGGGTTCTATGTATTTTGGTGTCGCGCGCAAAGGCTCAGCAGCCGGAGCAGATACTTGGGGCTCGACGTCGCCTGCATGGGTGTCGCTCCAAGGGACTACCAAACTTGGCGCGTAGCTCAAAGCATGCCCTAAGGATGCGGCTTTAGAACTGAGAGGGGCTTTGTATGCTATCTGTATGTAGCCACTCTTCTCAAGCGAGTCTAGTAGTATCTGCACATCGCCAAGCGATGGAAGTCTAGCTTGATAAATACTGGAATCGCTGTGGCCGTCAATTACTGTCAGTAGCGTACGCATACCACGCGGTAAAAGCGATAAAGGATTTAATGCAGCAGATCTGCCCGCTGCAGTACGGATATAAACTGGCATTTGGATAAAAGTATTTTGTGGTTACCAATATACGCAAGACGCGGTCTGTGTTGCCACGTCTGATTCTAAAAAATATTCTAACTGTAATTTTTTTAAGAACTAGGTGTTTCAAACTAGACAACAAGAAATATTAACCATAGTCATAGTACAAAATAGTTTATTTCTCAAAAAACGTAGTTTCTATTAGGTATTTTTTAAAAAAACCTGCACTTTGCTTGACACGGCGCACACAGCCATCACAAAGAGGCATTTGCGTAGTGTCTCAAACATGCGCAGTAAGCGGCTTTAAATCACGAATTCGAGTGGGCAAGGGATATGCGACACCAGAGTTAGTGCTTACGCTTGTTTTATCTCAAAAAAATGAAAGAACCTGCTTGTGAACAGTACTGCAAGACAAGCCTATCGCCTGCACCACATATTGGTTTAGCTTGAGCTAGATTAATAGCTCGCAAGCCAATGCTGGGCTAGGGGTGTAAAAGAATGCAGACGTTGTTGCGAAGCTAATTGTTGCTTACGACACGATGTACGCACCCGCGCCGGTAGACAGCAGTGTGCCGTCAGCGCCAAAAAACTCCATGCGGGTGCTGGCCACGCGTGAGCCCAGGCGCAGCACTTGGCCGCGCATGGTGAAATGGTCACCGATGGCGGGGCGCAGATAGTCGATGCGCAGGTCGATGGTGCCTAGTTTGTTAAAGCGCTCTAGGCGTTTGGCCATCGGCTCGTCGATGTGGCGCGCGCCCATGGCGGCCATCACAGCGTGGCCACCGATGGTGTCTAGGCTGGCGCTGATCACGCCGCCATGCACGCGGTTGTACGCGTAGTGGCCCACCAGCTCGGGGCGCATGGCGATGGTGGCGGTGACTTCGGTGGCGCTGGTGGCCAAGGCTTTGAGGCCTAGCGTGCGGTTAAAAACTACTTTGTTTTCAAAAATGTCGACGATAGCGGCGATAAATTCAGGTTCTAGCTGGACTAGGCTGGGGTCAGTTTTTTTAATCATCACACTTTGGCAAAATCAGGCTTGCGCTTTTCCATAAACGCGCCAAACGCCTCACGCGCTGCAGGCTCGCGCAGCATGCGGCCAAAGTTGTGGCCTTCTTCGGCCATCACCTCTAGCACCAGGGAGGTTTGATTTTTCTTCATCAGGCGTTTGGTCTCTATCAAACTGCTCAGGGGTTTGGAGGCTAACTTTTTGGCTACGGCTTGCGCGTAGTTGTTGGTCTCGGTGGGGGGCACCACACGGTTGACCAGGCCCACTTCTAGCGCAGCCTCGGCCATGAATGGTTCGCCCAGTAACAGGGCTTCGGCGGCGCGGTGGTAGCCCATCAGCTGCGGCACCAGCAGGCTGGACGCAGCCTCGGGGCACAGGCCCAAGTTGACAAAGGGCATGGAGAACGCTGCGTTGTCGCCCGCGTAGACCAAGTCGCAGTGCAGCAGCAGGGTGGTGCCAATGCCCACTGCAGGGCCGCTGACGGCAGCCACCAGGGGTTTGGTAAACGTCGCAATGCCGCGCAAAAAACGAAACACCGGGCTGTCTTGGCCAGCGGGTGGGTTGTTTAAAAAGTCGGCAATGTCGTTGCCTGCGCTAAAGATGGTTTCATGGCCTTGAAACACCACCACGCGCGTGGCAGCGTCAGCCTGCGCAGTGGCCAAAGCGTCGGCCATGGTTTGGTACATCACGGTGGTGATGGAGTTTTTTTTGTCCACGCGGTTCAGCGTGATGGTGCACACCCCTGCGTCGTGGTGAATCAAAATATCGGTCATAAAAACTGGGCTCCGTTATTCTTTGAAATACACCACTTGGTGCGTCGTAGCTAAGAGTGTGCCAGCCTCTGACCATAACTGCGCTGTTTGGTCAAAAAATCCATTAAAAAAGCACTGCGCCTTGGCTTGGCCTAGTACATAACCATTACCCAGTGCAGTCAGCTCTGCAGCATCGGCATGAAAATATACCGTCATCGACACGGTGCCAATAGGCACATAGGTTTTGCGGCGCAAATACACGCGTGGGAAAAAGCTGTCGGCCAGTGCGGTGAGCGACGCAAAATCTATGCTGCGCTCTTGCACATCGCGCACCCACATTTGCGTGAGCGTGTCGCCCTCTGCGTTGTCCCACTCTGCGGGTAAGTGGCCGGTGATCGAGCGCATGTCGTAGCGCTGTGTCCACGGCAGCTTGGGCGGCGCGGCGCGCGGTAGCGACTGGGCTGCGGCTACCGCAGGCATGGGCAACTCGTTGCTGCTAAACGTGCTGCGCCGCGTGGCGGTGACGGCAGTGGCGGTGATGACGACTTCACCAGCTTGGGATAATTGAATTTGCCAATGCTGCGTAGACCGGTTGGTGCGCGCTGGCTTGGCGCTTATGTCAAAAGCACCTTCAGCCACACCTGCGCAAAAGTTCACCGTGAGTGAGATGGGGTTGCCTAACCGGTCGGGGTGCTGCATTACAGCTTGCAGCAGCACGGCTGCAGTGATGCCGCCAAATGGCCCCACCATGTTGAGCCACGCAGTATGTGTGTTGCCACTGTAATGGCCAGCGCCCAGGCTGTGCAGTGCAATGGCTTGGTCAAAATCAAAAGTACTTTGAGTCATACAACACTGCCTGGTTGGGTCAAGGTGATTGCACAGCGCTATTTAAATCATAGCTGCTTGAGCAGTAAATACTTGGACTATCAGCCTATTTGACTGGTAATTTAGGTGTTTTAAGCTTATACGCGCTCAAAAATACCTGCAGCGCCTTGGCCCATGCCGACGCACATGGTCACCATGCCGTATTTGAGCTGATTGCGCTGGAGTGCGTGCACCACGGTGGCTGCGCGGATAGCGCCTGTCGCGCCCAGCGGGTGGCCCAACGCAATCGCGCCGCCCATGGGGTTGACCTTGGACGGGTCTAGCCCGAGCGTGTTGATTACGGCCAATGACTGTGCAGCAAAGGCTTCGTTCAGTTCAAACCAGTCAATGTCAGAGTGCTTTAAACCTGCGTATTTCAGCGCAGCCGGAATCGCCTCAATCGGGCCAATGCCCATGATGTGCGGTGGCACACCACGGCTGGCGTAGCTGCTGAACTTGGCCAGCGGTGTGAGGTTGTAGCGCTTAAGGGCTGCCTCGCTCACCAAGATGAGTGCGCCTGCGCCGTCAGACGTTTGGCTGCTGTTGCCAGCAGTGACCGAGCCGCGTGCGGAGAACACGGCGCGCAGTTTGGCTAGGCCCTCTACGGTGGTGTCTGGGCGTGCGCCTTCGTCTAAGCTCACGCTGCGGGTGGTGGTGGTGACTTCGGCGCTGGCAAGGTCTACATTGCGCTCGGTGACTTCAACGGTGGTCATTTCGTTGGCAAAGTGACCCGCCTTCATCGCGGCCAGTGCCTTCATGTGCGATGCGTAAGCAAACTCGTCTTGTGCGGTGCGGGACACTTTCCATTGCTGGGCGACCTTCTCAGCGGTTAAACCCATGCCGTAGGCGATGCCGATGTTTTCGTCGTTCCCAAACATGGCGGGCGACAGTGACGGCGAGTTGCCCGACATGGGCACCATGCTCATTGACTCAACGCCCGCAGCAATCATGACTTCAGCCTCGCCCACCCGAATGCGGTCAGCCGCCATTTGAATGGCCGACAAGCCCGATGCGCAAAAGCGATTGACCGTGATGCCGCCGACACTGGTGGGCAAACCGCTAAGAACCGCACCAATGCGCGCAATGTTCAAACCCTGCGGGCCTTCAGGAATGGCACAGCCGCAAATGATGTCTTCAATCGCCTTGGGGTCCAGCGTGGGCACTTGCGCCAACGCGGCCCGCAGTGCGCTGACCAGCAAATCATCAGGC
>JANOSN010000424.1:0-1938 GCA_031415895.1 Polaromonas sp.
TCGGTGTGAAAGGATTCGAACCTTCGACCCCTTGCACCCCATGCAAGTGCGCTACCAGGCTGCGCCACACACCGAAGCCTCAAATTATAGCCCGATAACAGCGCAGGTAACGAAGCTCAGATCGACACTGCCAACAGATCACGTATCTCAAACAGCTCGCGGCGCAGCTGCATGATGGGCACGTGCACACTGGCCCCTGTGTTTTCAAAACTGCTGTCTTCAAAGTCAGACTCCGCTAGATCTGGTGGTAGCTCAGAATCAGCGCCATCCAGCACGTCTACACCTTCTAGCATCACCTCGCCTGCCTTGCGGCGGTCGCGCTCAGTTTGCACCAAGTCGTGCAGCTTGTTGCGTGCGCCGCTAATGGTAAAACCTTGGTCGTACAACAAATCGCGTATGCGGCGAATCATCAAAACTTCGTGGTGCTGGTAGTAGCGGCGGTTGCCGCGACGCTTCATGGGTTTGAGTTGTGTAAACTCTTGCTCCCAATAGCGCAGCACGTGCGGCTTCACGTCACAAAGCTCGCTGACCTCACCAATAGTGAAGTAGCGCTTAACAGGGATGGATGGAAGCGATTTCTCCATAGAAATCAACGTACTACGTGCATAAGCTCGAAATTTACTCCAACTTTAGCTAAGTTGCAAATTACTTTGACTTTACGAGCTAACTTATTGAAATCGTTGTAATTTCGCGCTCAGTTAACTAGAGCAAACTTTGTAACAAATTCGGCCTATTGGCAGTGAAATTTATACTTTATATGTAACTGGCAGCTGACTAGGCATTTTTGGCCTGAATACCCCAGCGGGCTAAAGCCGCGTCATCGCTAACGCGTGCGTCCACCCATTGCGCGCCTTGTGCGGTGGATTCTTTTTTCCAAAAAGGGGCTTGGGTTTTTAGGTAATCCATCAAAAATTCGCAGGCTTGAAAGCTTTGGCCGCGGTGCGCTGACGTGACAGCCACCATGACAATTTGATCCAGGGGCTGCAACACACCCACACGGTGAATCACCCGCGCTGCAAAAATATCAAAGCGCTGCAAGGCTTGGTCAATCATCGCCTCGATGCTGGACTCTGTCATGCAGGGGTAATGCTCTAGCTCCATCGCACTGACCATGTCATCGCTTTTTGGTAAAGCCGCATTGCGGTCGCGCACCGTGCCGATAAAGCTGCACACCGCGCCCACGCGCGGGTCGCTGGCGCGCAGCGTGTCTATCTCTGCAGACAAATTAAAGTCTGCGGTTTGAATGACTACGCGCGGTACTGGTGTGTGCTGGAGCATGTTATCCACCTGTAACTGGTGGGAAAAACGCGACCTCTGCACCGCTGGGCAGCGCGGCAGAGGCATCGCTCATGGTTTGGTTGACGGCCATGCGCACGGCTTTGCCCTGTGCCAAGCTGTCGGCATAGCCTGCGCCGCGTGCTGCCAGCTCGGCTCGCAATGCGCCTAGCGTGCTGGCTTGGGTGGCATAGGCCTCAGTGCCGTGGCCTATTGCTTCGCGGATTGATGCAAAAAATTTAAGCTGAATGTGGTTCATGGCGGTCTAAATTTAGCAGCGTTACAGCAATTGGTCAAAAGGAATAAACGTCACCATATCACCTTGCGCTATGGTGCTGCCCGCAGGGTTGTCTAGCAGGCCATCTGCCCACGCCGCCGACGTTAACACGCCCGAGCTTTGGTTAGGGTACACATCTAAGCCACCGCTGGCGTTGCGTTTAACACGTAAGAATTCTCTACGTTTATCGGCCTTAGGCCACGCAAAGTCTGCTCGATAAGCTACGATTTTTATAGCGCTTGCCTGCCTAGGCTGCCCCTGCAGCGCGGCTAACATGGGGCGCACTAGCATTAAGAAGGTGACAAAGCTAGATACCGGATTGCCAGGCAGGCCGACAAAATGCGCTGCGTCGGCAGTAACTCCTGCGCGGTGTACCTTGCCATAGG
>JANOSN010000425.1:0-14859 GCA_031415895.1 Polaromonas sp.
AAGGCTTGCTGGCTTGGGTGGCTCTACGATCGCTGTCAAACTGCTCTGCTGCGTAGGGTATTGTGTGAGATTAACGTCGACAGCGAAATCGCCAGTTTTAACAGCAGGAATGGCGCGCAGTGCGTCTTGGTCTGACTGGGCCTCTAGCTTCACCTCAACTGCAAACTCGTAGTCTAGGTCTAGCAAGCTTACCGTGGGCACAAACTCTGGATCAATGATGGGTAATCCATCATAAAACTCAAACATCTCGTACAAATCCATCAGGTCATGATAAGCAGCTAGTTGAAACAAACGCCTGGAATGCAAGTTGCCTAACAACCAAGTAGTGATTAAGGTTTTAGCTTGCGCTTGGGTAGGCCATGCAGCGCACAGCTCTGACATTGGCCTATCGTAAGTGTCTAAGGCCTGCACGGCAGCGTTGGGTTCCATCCAATAAGGCGCTAGGCGGTTGAACTGCAAGCGATATCGCTTGCGCATAGCCTCAAAATCATCTCGCCGCCCCATCACTGAGCATTGATGCAAATACTCAACATACGCCCAAGCGCATGTGTTGGGCACCGCCTCAATATGTTGCATCAAAAGCTTTGTGGCGGCCTCTGTCTTTTCTAAAGCGCACAGAGCTCGCACTGCCATACGCACTTCTAGCAAATGACCCATAGCATCTTCGCTAGACGCAGGTTTAATCCGGGTTTGCGCCAACAACTCAACTTGGGCAGAAGTATGATCGTATCCATTTTGTTGCGCTAGCTCATCAAGCTGATCGAGTTCTGCCAACTCGTCATAAGGTTGAATCTGGGTAGACTGTGCGTACAAATGTCCGTTAGAACGCGTAGAGGTGCGTTCATACGCACCTATAGAATTCAGACCCGATTCGGATTTCTTTTTGCCTAGCCTCCACCAAGCTACAGATTCTTTTAGTGCAACAGGTTTAGCTAAAGTCGAGGGTTTTGTAAAAGACGGGACAGGGGACGCAGACGCTGCAGGCAATGGCTTAGCATAAGGCAGCAAATCCTCGGGCAAGATCGACTCTGAAATTGGATCGTTGATCAGATCTTGGGTCTTGGGCTGTTTCTGTTCTGGCTCAGGTTCCGCAAAATTAAGTGACGGCCCTTCGGGCATCGTCAACACGCTATTGTCCTCGTCGTGCAATAGCAGCATGTCCTCTTGTGCGCGCACGCGTTGCCTGCGCTCGCGCAACCAAAGCCAAGTCAAACCAACGGCTAACGCAGCCGTTGCTAACAAGGCGGGCTGTTGCCAGCTTTGGCTTTCGTATTGCTGTACTTGCTGGCGCAGGTTAGTAGATTCAACCTGCAAGGCCTGTATTTTTTGGTTAGCTTTTTGATTGCTAATATTAGCTGTGCTCAGCTGAGATAGTTTTTCTGCGACCTCATCACTGGTCAGTTGCATGGCCTGCCAAGTTTGCTGCGCAGTAGCGGCATCAAGCTGGCCAGAAGAGGAAGGCGAAATTTCATTGCTGCCCTTCAGAGCAGGCGTTTGCGCCTGATCCCAAGCGCGAGGGTCTTGCAAAATCAATTTGGCCTGCGTATCTGTTGCTGGCTTGGTACTAGAGACTTGTTGCGCCACAAAAATTCCTACATTACCAAGCTGGCGCAGGTTGGACAAAACCTGTTGGTGCTGTGCGTGCATCATCAAAGCTGACGATCTCATAAGCGTCTGGACGCGACAATAGCTCGCGTAACAGCAGATTGTTCAAAGCATGGCCTGACCGAAACGCCTTATACGACGCCAGCAAAGGCTTGCCCAAACAATACAAATCGCCCATAGCATCCAATATTTTATGTTTTACAAATTCGTCATCGTAGCGCAAACCATCACTGTTTAGCACCTTGTAATCGTCCATCACGATCGCGTTGTCCAGACCACCGCCTAAAGCAAGGCCATTTTCTCGCAATGCTTCTACATCTCGCGTAAAGCCAAAAGTTCGTGCCCTAGCGATATCTCGACTGTAATTGTCACGACTTAAGTCGAACTCCACGATTTGACCTGTAGAGTCTACCGCTGGATGGTCAAATTCAATCTCAAAACTGAGCTTAAAACCCTCAAATGGTTGCAAACGTGCCCACTTAGTGTGAACTCCATCACCCTGGCGTATCTCAACGGGCTTGAGAACCCTGACAAAACGTTTAGGCGCATTTTGGTGCACGGTACCCGCGCTTTGCAATAAAAAAACATAGGATGAAGCAGAACCATCCAAAATAGGAACTTCTTCGGCTGTGATATCGACATACATATTGTCGATGCCTAAACCAGAGCAAGCAGACATAAAGTGCTCAATTGTCTGCACTTTGGCCCCGTGCGCCACAATCGTGGTCGCCATGCGCGTGTCCTGCACAGCCAGTGCCGACACAGGGATGTCTACTGGCTCAGCCAAATCTATGCGCCGAAAGACAATGCCCGTGTCAGGCTGAGCCGGGCGCAGGGTCAGCTCTACACGCTGGCCGCTGTGCACGCCTACTCCAACGGCTTTGGTGATAGATTTAAGGGTTTTTTGCTGCAACACGCTTATATTTTAATCTGTTACATGAAAAAAGCCCTTGGTATTAATCCAAGGGCTTGCTCTTTTTATAACCTTTGCGTTGGATCAGCTTAATCAGCCTGCTTGCGCAAAAAGGCAGGTATTTCAAAGTCGTCCATACCGCCAGAGGACAAAGCGTCTACCTTGGCTGCAGCTTGCGTGCGGTTTGTACGCCACACGCTGGGCACGGCCATACCGTTGTAGTCAGGCTGGGCACCAGCGTTGCCCATGCCATTACCCACCACAGCAGGGCCTTGACCCACAACATGGTTCACGGTCGGTACGTTAAACGGCACATTGTCTGTACCCGTGCGCAGCACTTGCAAAGGTGGCGCAGTGCGGCGCATGCCTTGGCGACTTAAACCTGTTGCCACCACAGTCACACGAATGTCTTCACCCAAGCTGTCGTCATAAGCCGTGCCATAGATAACATGCGCTTCAGGCGAGGCATAAGCGCGAATCGTATTCATAGCCAGCTTAGATTCGCTTAACTTGAGCGAACCTTTGGCAGCGGTAATCAATACGAGAACACCTTTGGCTCCAGACAGGTCAATGCCCTCTAGCAACGGGCAAGCCACCGCTTGCTCCGCCGCGATGCGTGCACGGTCTGGGCCACTGGCCGCTGCTGTACCCATCATGGCCTTGCCGGGCTCGCCCATCACGGTGCGCACGTCTTCAAAGTCCACGTTCACATGGCCGGGGACATTGATGATCTCGGCAATACCACCTACTGCATTTTTAAGCACATCGTTGGCATGGGCAAAAGCCTCGTCTTGGGTGATGTCATCGCCCAACACCTCTAGTAGTTTTTCATTCAAAACCACAATCAAAGAGTCCACGTTGGCCTCTAGCTCGGCCAAGCCGTTGTCGGCATTGGTCATGCGGCGGCCGCCCTCCCATTCAAAAGGTTTGGTGACTACGCCCACGGTCAGAATGCCCATCTCTTTAGCGATGCGTGCAATCACCGGCGCTGCACCGGTGCCAGTGCCGCCACCCATACCCGCAGTGATGAACAGCATGTGCGCGCCATCAATGGCACTGCGGATATCATCTTCCGCAGATTGAGCAGAGTCGCGTCCCTTGTCAGGCTTGCTACCTGCACCCAGGCCGCTAGTGCCTAGCTGGATGGTTTTATGTGCGGCGCTGCGTGACAGTGCCTGTGCGTCAGTGTTAGCAGTAATGAACTCCACACCCTGCACGCTGCGCGCGATCATGTGCTCTACCGCGTTACCACCGCCACCGCCAACGCCGATGACTTTGATTTGTGTGCCGAGATTAAATTCTTCGACTTCGATCATTTCGATACCCATTTGAATTCTCCTTCAATTGTTTATTGCAGTTGCCAGAAATTATTGATACTTATATTTTTTGCGACTAGCTTTCAAGAGCTGTCTAACCGACCATGATCCACGCAGGGATCTGTACCGGGCCATCTAGGCGGGCTGCCGCGTGCCATGTAAAGTTTCTTGAACATTAGAAATTACCCACGACAAAATCTTTAAACCGGCCGAACGCTGTTTGCACTGAGCCGCTTTTTTGGGCTACTTTAAAACCACGTAAACGCGCCATCCGTGCTTCTTCTAGCAAGCCCATCACCGTGGCTGCACGAGGCTGCGCCACCATATCCGACAATGCACCTCTGTACTGAGGCAAGCCGCGTCGCACAGGTTTTAAGAAAATGTCTTCGCCTAATTCGACCATGCCGGTCATCACTGCGCTACCGCCGGTAATCACAATGCCAGATGAAAGCACTTCTTCGTAACCAGACTCACGAATAACTTGCTGCACCAAAGAATAAATCTCTTCTACGCGTGGCTCAATGACACCTGACAAAGCTTGCTTACCCAGCATACGCGGGCCTCGGTCACCTAGGCCTGGAACTTCAACCTGGGTCTGCGGATCAGCGAGCAGCTGTTTTGCACAACCACTTTCTACTTTGATATCTTCTGCGTCCTTGGTAGGCGTGCGCAGTGCCATCGCAATATCGCTGGTGATCAAATCTCCGGCGATAGGAATCACTGCAGTGTGGCGAATAGCGCCACCAGTAAAAATTGCTACATCAGTAGTGCCTGCACCGATGTCCACCATGGCCACGCCCAAGTCTTTTTCGTCATCGGTCAGCACAGCCTGGCTGGATGCATGCGGATTTAGCATTAGCTGCTCGACCTCTAAGCCGCAGCGCCGAACGCACTTGATAATATTTTCAGCAGCACTTTGTGCGCCCGTGACAATGTGCACTTTAGCCTCTAAGCGCAGCCCACTCATGCCAATCGGTTCGCGCACATCTTGCCCATCAATGACAAACTCTTGCGGCTCTACCAGCAGCAAGCGCTGATCGTTAGATATATTGATGGCTTTGGCGGTCTCTACCACCCGCGCTACATCGGCTGGTGTGACCTCACGGTCTTTGACCGCCACCATACCGCTTGAATTGATACCTCGAATATGGCTGCCAGTAATGCCGGTGTACACACGCGTGATTTTGCAGTCAGCCATCAGCTCGGCTTCTTTTAAAGCCTGCTGAATACTCTGCACAGTGGCGTCAATGTTGACCACGACACCACGTTTAAGACCATTGCTATGCGCTATACCCAAACCTGCTAACTTGAGTTCTCCACCGGGCATCACCTCGGCTACCACCACCATAACCTTAGAGGTGCCAATATCTAAACCTACTACCAAATCTTTATAGTCTTTTGCCATGTTTCGCCTCTATTTTTTATCCATTCCAGGCGCGGTCACCACTGTGGTCACCCCGCGCAACCGAATGGCATACCCTGTGTTGTGTCGCAAATCTACAGACTCCACGCGGTCCAAGCCCGTACGCTGATAGGCCGATAGCACTTGGGTATAAGTGCTGGTAAAACGTTGTACACGGGCCACCAAGTCTTGAGGCGTGCCACGCCCCATCTCGACCACAGCACCACCATCTAGTAGCATGCGCCAGCCTCCACGGCCTGTCAGCTCCAGCTCTTCGATGCTGGCATCTAGCGGGACAAATAAGGCATTTAAACTGCGATAGGCCTCTAGGACTTGCGCACCCTGACCGTCTGGACCGATCAGACGTGGCAAGTCTTCGCTTTCGGCATCACCCGTGTTAGCCTCAAACACCTCGCCGAAGGTATTGATCAAACGCGATTCACTCTCAGTGCCCCAGAAACCAGCGCTACGGTGCTCTTCTAGATTGACGCGCAAGCGGTTAGGAAACTCGCGTCGCACTGTAGCTTTACGCACCCAAGGCACTGCCTCGAACGCGCCACGCGCCTGCGTAAGGTCCATAGTGAAGAAATTACCGCGCAGCCGTTGCGCCACGTTAGCGCGTAAGGTGACATCGTTGTTATGTACCGTATCGCCTTGTACCGTGATACGGGCAATGGCAAGTGAGGGGTGGCGCACTGCCCACCAAGCCAAACCGCCCAGCGCCGCTACACACAAACTCACGCCGAGCACCGCAGCGCTGATATTCATCAGCCGCACGTCAAGTGGTGTGGGCATAGTTTGGCTCATAGCTTGGCATGCTCCAACGATGCGGTGCTTAGCACATGAACACAAAAATCTTCATAGCCCATGCCCGCAGCACGGGCCGACATGGGCACTAGCGAATGGCTTGTCATGCCGGGTGAGGTATTGATTTCCAGAAGATACGGCTTGCGGGATACGCTGTCAATCATCACGTCTGCACGCGCCCAGCCTTTGCAGCTCAGCGTTTGAAAAGCTTTGACCACCAGTGCTTGAATTTGCTCTTCTTCACCGGCTGGCAATCCGCAAGGCACTATGTATTTTGTTTCTTCGCCGAAATACTTGTTGTGATAGTCGTAATTACCACCTGGCGCTACGATACGAATCACTGGCAAAGCCTTTGCATCCACGCCTGATCCCAAGATAGGGCAGGTGACTTCGTCACCACTGATAAATTGCTCGCACAATACGCTAGGATCAAGCTGTGCAGCCAACGCGTAAGCTGCCGCACATTGCGCTGTATCGGTCACTTTGGTCAGACCAATTGTAGAACCCTCTCGTGCAGGCTTGACAATCATGGGGCTACCCAGATCAGCAAAGGCCTTCTCGGTTTCTGCGGCACTTTTAACATCACGCCATGCAGGCGTTGACAAACCTTCGGACAACCATACGCGCTTGGTCATCACTTTGTCCATTGCCAAAGATGAAGCCATCACGCCAGAGCCTGTATAGGGAATGCCCAGTAGCTCGAGCGCGCCGTGCACTGTGCCGTCTTCACCAAAACGACCATGTAATGCGATAAAGCAGCGCGCAAAACCTTCACGCTTTAAGTCACTGAGATCGCGCTGGGCAGGGTCAAAAGCGTGCGCGTCAATGCCACGTGACTGCAACGCTTTGAGCACGCCCGCACCCGACATGAGCGATACCTCACGCTCAGCCGAAGCGCCACCGAATAACACCGCCACTTTACCGAAATTCATTAGTTTTCATGCCTTTTCATGCTGTAGTCCATGTATTTATTGCTCAAGTAGCTATTAATTTTGTAGCATTTCAACAATCTTCGCAGGCACCGCACCTATCGAGCCAGCCCCCATGCACATCACCACATCACCTGCGCGCGCTGTATCAATCACCGCTTGCGGCATGGCGGTGATATCGTCCACAAAAATAGGCTCGACCTTGCCTGCCACACGCAATGCACGCGCCAATGCCCGGCCATCTGCGGCAACAATGGGTGCTTCACCTGCGGCATACACCTCAGAGAGCAGCACCACATCGGCCTCGCCAATAACTTTGACAAAATCTTCAAAACAATCGCGTGTGCGGCTGTAGCGGTGCGGCTGAAAAGCCAACACCAAACGCTGACTAGCAAACGCACCGCGCGCTGCCGCTAAGGTAGCCGCCATCTCTACGGGATGGTGGCCATAATCGTCAATGACCTGAAAAGTACCACCGCCTTTGGCTTTGACATGGCCATAGCTTTGGAACCTGCGACCCACACCCTGGAATTCGCGCAAGGCTTTTTGGATGGCAGCATCTGCCACATCCAGTTCTGTGGCAACCGCAATAGCTGCCAGTGCGTTCTGCACGTTGTGATTGCCCGGCAAATTCAGCACGACATCCATGTCAGGCAATACCACACCATTGCGCCGCTGCACCGTAAAGTGCATCGTTTCATTGACTGGGCGCACGTTCACTGCGCGCACTTGTGCACCTTCGTTAAATCCATAACTTGTCACGGGACAAGTTACTTTTTCTGCTACTTCACGCACTGCAGCGTCATCGGTGCACAGCACCGCTGTGCCGTAAAAAGGCATGCGGTGCAAGAAGTCTACAAACGCTCCTTTGAGCCGCTCAAAATCATGGCCATAGGTTTCCATATGGTCAGCATCAATATTGGTTACCACAGACATCACTGGCAAAAGGTGCAGAAAAGAGGCATCCGATTCATCAGCCTCTACAACGATGTAGTCGCCTTTGCCCAAGCGCGCGTTTGCACCCGCACTGGTCAAACGCCCGCCTATCACAAACGTAGGATCCAATCCTGCTGCTAACAACACGCTGGCCACTAAACTGGTGGTGGTGGTTTTGCCGTGTGTGCCCGCTATCGCAATGCCACTCTTCAAGCGCATCAGCTCTGCCAGCATCAACGCACGTGGCACGATAGAAATGCGCTGCTCACGCGCAGCCACCACTTCGACGTTATCCGCCTTGACCGCAGTAGAGATAACTACAGCGTCAGCCCCGCTTACGTTGCCAGCCGCATGGCCTACAAATGTTTGAATCCCCAAGCTAGCCAAGCGCCGCAAAGTGGGTGTGTCCGACTGGTCTGAGCCCGACACCACATAACCCAAAGTGTGCAGCACCTCAGCAATTGCAGACATGCCCGATCCACCTAAACCGACAAAATGGATATGGCGAACAGCGTGCTTCACTTGCGCGCTCCTAGAGCTTCACAAGCCTCAACAACTGCTTGGGTGGCATGGATTTTTTGCATGGTTTTGGCTTTTTGGGCAATTTCTAATAGCTCGGCTAGCTCTGATTTTAATAGCAACTGCGCTAAAAAGTCAGCATTTAAATCTTTTTGTACTACAATTTTTGCAGCACCTTGGTCACTGAGGAAGCGGGCGTTGAGGGTTTGATGGTCATCCACGGCAAACGGGAAAGGGACAAACACTGCAGCAGCGCCCACTGCGGCAATCTCAGTCACGGTCGATGCGCCTGATCGGCAAACAATCAAATCAGCCTGTGCAAACGCCTCCGCAGTGTTAGTAATAAAAGGTGTCAGCGTAGCCTGCACACCTGCGGCTGCGTAATTAGCCCGCAATGCGTCAATTTGCTTTTCTCCACTTTGATGGATAACTTTAGGTCGCTTTGCCAGAGGAATCCGCGCTAAAGCCTGAGGCACTACGTCATTCAGCGCTTTGGCCCCCAGGCTACCACCCACCACCAGCAGATTTAGCGGGCCACTGCGCCCTGCAAAACGTACTGCAGGGTCTGCCTGCTGCAAAAATTCTGTTCGCAGTGGGTTGCCTACCCAGATTCCCTTGGCTAGCACCTTGGGAAACGCGGTGAACACTTTATCAGCCACGCTGGCTAACACCTTGTTGGCCATGCCCGCCACAGAGTTTTGCTCGTGCAGCACCAAGGGCTTGCCCAGCAACACCGCCATCATGCCCGCTGGGAAGCTAATGTAACCACCCAAGCCCACCACTACATCAGGTTTGACACGCCGAATCACTTGAATACTTTGCCAAAAAGCTTTTAGCAGTCGCACTGGTAAAACCGCCAAGGTGAGCAAGCCCTTCCCGCGCACGCCAGAAAAATTAATTGTCTGCAATTCGAATCCGCGCGGTGGCACCAAGCGCGATTCCATGCTGTTGGGTGCACCCAGCCACTGAACCTGCCAACCTTTGACGCGCAAAGCCTCAGCCACCGCCAAGCCCGGGAAGATATGCCCACCTGTACCACCTGCCATGATCAATGCCGTTTTGCTCATGCTCGGCCCCCACGCATGAGCTGCTTGTTTTCATAGTCCACGCGCAGCACTACGGCCAGGGCCACCAAATTCATCAAAATGGCTGAACCGCCGTAGCTCATCAGTGGTAGGGTCAGGCCCTTGGTCGGTAGTGCGCCCAAGTTCACACCCATGTTGATGAACGCTTGAAACCCCATCCAAATACCTACACCCTGTGCCACCAAGCCTGCGAATAGCCTGTCCAGTGCCACAGCCTGGCGGCCAATGTGCATGATGCGGCGTGTCATCCACAAAAATAAACCGATCACAACAAGAACCCCGATCAAGCCAAATTCTTCACCAATCACTGCTAGCAAAAAGTCGGTATGCGCCTCGGGTAACCAATGCAGTTTCTCGACACTGCCACCAAGTCCCACACCGAATATTTCACCACGACCGATAGCAATCAATGAGTGGGACAACTGATAGCCTTTGCCCAAAGCATGCTTTTCACTCCACGGGTCTAAATATGCAAAAATGCGCTCGCGCCGCCAGTCAGATAAAGCCACCATCAAACCAAAAGCCACCACCATCACTGCGGCAATCAAAAAGAACATGCGTGCATTCACGCCGCCCAAAAATAAAATGCCCATGGCTATTACCGCAATTACCATAAAGGCACCCATGTCAGGCTCGGCCAACAACAATAGGCCGATCACCGCCACTGCCACTGCCATGGGCATGACTGCGCGAAAGAATTTCTCTTTCACTTCCATCTTGCGCACCATGTAATCAGCGGCGTACAACAGCACAGCAAATTTAGCTAACTCTGATGGCTGAAAGTTCATAAACCCCAGAGAGATCCAGCGACGGGCACCATAAACTGTTTTGCCAATGAAAGGTACCAACACTAAGACCAGTAACACCAAGGACACTACAAACAGCCAGGGCGCCATCTTCTCCCACACTTTCATGGGTATCTGAAATGAGATTAAGGCAGCCACCAATGCTACGGCCAAAGACAATACATGGCGGGCAAGAAAATGGGTGTGGCTGTAGCGCGCAAACCGTGGGTTATCTGGCATAGCGATAGATGCCGAATACACCATCACCACACCAAACGCCAACAAGGCCACCGTGACCCATAAAAGTACTTGGTCAAAACCCAATACATGAGCAGGCGTAGACCGCGTGCGACCGTACTCAGCACTGCCTGTGCGCACGGGCAACACTTCTACTGCGGATTGCGCTGCGGCCGTGAGCCCGGCAAACCAAGCCGCCATGCGTCCTAACAGGCTGTTAGCTACTGTGCTACTCATATGCTGTTACCCAAAGACACGCCAGCGCCAATAGCCAGTTGCTCAACTACGGCGCGAAACACTTGCGCGCGGTGTTCATAATTTTTGAACATATCAAAGCTTGCGCAGGCTGGTGACATCAGCACAGCATCGCCCGCTTGGGCGCGTGCACTGGCCAGTTTGACTGCCTCTGCCATGTTTGCTGCCTTTAAGCACACGGCACCGCTGCCAGCTAACGCTGCTTCAATAGCGGGTGCATCCTCGCCAATCAACACTGCAGCGCGTGTATAGCGCGCCACAGGTGCAGCCAGCGGCGCAAAGTCTTGCCCTTTGCCTTGACCGCCCAAGATTACTACCAATTTGCGTTCTGTTCCCAACCCCGTTAAGGCTGCCACAGTAGCACCTACATTGGTGCCTTTACTATCATCAAAAAACTCGACGCCTTCTATGATGCCGATACTCTCAACACGGTGCGGCTCACCACGGTATTCGCGCAGGCCGTACAGCATGGGTGCCAATTGGCAACCAGCTGCACTTGCCAAAGCCAATGCCGCCAAAGCGTTAGCTGCGTTGTGACGACCGCGAATGCGCAGTGCATCTGTGGGCATCAAGCGTTGGATGTGAATTTCCTGTGCATCATCTTTGCGGCGACGGCGCGTTTCATCAGCCTCCATCGCTTTGACCAACCAACTCATACCGTTAACCGACTCTAAGCCCCAGTCACCTGGCCGCGTAGGCACATCGGTGCCAAAGGTCACAAAGTCACGCTGTGCTTTGCCTTTGACCAAAGCTGGCACCATAGCCATCACCGCTGCGTCGTCACGGTTAAGCAGCATAGGAGGCGCGTCGATGCTGTGGGTGCCGAAAATTCGTGCCTTGGCTGCACCATAGCTGACCATGTCCCCGTGCCAATCTAAATGGTCTTGGGTTAAATTTAGAACTACGCCCATCGTGGGCATAAAACCTTCCGCTGGGTTCAGTTGAAAACTCGACAACTCCAGCACCCATACCTGCGGCAATGTTTGCGCATCAACGTGCGCTGCCAAAGTATCTAGCAAAGTGGGGCCAATATTGCCCGCTACCGCAACTGATTTGCCAGCGCGTTCTACCAATTGCCCCGTCAACGAGGTGACTGTGGTTTTGCCGTTGGTCCCTGTAATCGCCAGTACCTGTGGTGTGTAAGCTTGCGAGTCTTTTAATTGCTGCAAGCCCTGAGCAAATAAACCCAGCTCACCACTGACCCACAAACCACTGGCACGGGCCGCTGCAGTAAGCGGCTCCACCTGCATAGGAGACAAGCCTGGGCTAATGAATACGGCGCGTACATCGCTGCCATCCACCAAGCTGGCTGTAAATTCACTGTGCACAAATTGCGCATGAGGGCATTGCGCGCGCAGACTATCAAGTTGGGGCGGCGCAGCACGGGTATCAACCACCGTAACGCGCGCACCTTGGCGCGCGCACCACAGCGCCATGGCCAGGCCAGATGCGCCTAAGCCTAAAACCAGAACGGAGGTATCTTGCAAAGTGCTCATTAACGTAATTTCAGTGTCGATAAACCCACCAAGCACAGCAGCATGGTGATGATCCAAAAGCGCACAACCACTTGGGTTTCTTTCCAACCAGATTTCTCAAAATGGTGATGCAGCGGTGCCATCTTGAAAATGCGGCGACCTTCGCCAAATTTCTTTTTGGTGTACTTAAAATAAGTGACTTGCAGCATGACGGACAAAGCCTCCACTACAAAGATGCCACCCATAATGGCCAACACAATTTCTTGCCGCACGATCACCGCCACCGTACCTAGCGCTCCGCCCAAAGCCAATGCGCCTACATCGCCCATAAACACTTGGGCCGGATGGGTGTTAAACCACAAAAATGCCAAGCCTGCACCGGCCATAGCTGCGCAAAAAATTAGTAACTCACCTGCGCCTGGTATATGAGGCAAAAACAAGTATTTAGAAAACACTGCGCTGCCTGTTACGTAAGCAAAGACGCCCAATGCAGAGCCCACCATCACGACTGGCATGATGGCTAAACCATCTAAACCATCAGTCAAATTCACAGCATTACTAGACCCCACGATGACAAGGTAGGTCATGATCACAAAGCCAAATACACCTAATGGATAGCTCACCTCTTTGAAAAACGGCACCATCAAACCGGCCTTGGGCGGCAGATTCACATCAAAGCCCGATTGAACCCATTTTAAAAATAGCTCAATCACCCGCAGGTTATTGCTCTCTGAAATACTAAACACCAAATACAACGCAGCGATCAAACCGATCACAGACTGCCACATGTACTTTTCGCGTGAACGCATGCCCTCGGGGTCTTTGTGCACCACTTTGCGCCAATCATCTGCCCAGCCAATCGCACCGAAGCCCAAGGTCACGATCAACACAATCCAAACGAAACGGTTAGATAAATCAAACCACAGCATGGTGGATACAGCGATAGACAGCAAAATGAGCACGCCGCCCATAGTGGGCGTGCCGCTTTTAGCCAAATGCGTTTGCATTGCGTATTCGCGGATAGGCTGACCAATTTTGAGCGCTGTCAAACGCCGGATCACCCAAGGTCCCGCAAATAGGCCGATCAATAGCGATGTCATGGCGGCCATCACGGCACGAAATGTCAGGTACTGGAATACCCGTAAAAATCCTAACTCTGGACTCAATGATTGCAGCCAACTGGCTAAGCTAAGCAGCATGTGCAGCCTCTTTTTGTTGTAATGTTGTAATCGGAGTTTGGGTGGCGCTGCAGATAGCTTCTACCACGCGCTCCATCTTCATGAACCGTGAACCTTTGACCAAGACGCTGCGGTATTGGTCTAAATCTGCCAGCACGCAAGTGTTCAATGCTTCTACGCTGGCGCAATGCCTGGCACCCGGAAACACTGCTGCTCCGTAGCGCATGAGTTCACCTGTGCAGAGCAAAGTCTCTATGCCGCGCTCGGCTGCGTATTCGCCAATCTCGGCATGAAACTCTGGGCCTTGGTCTCCCACCTCACCCATATCGCCCAGCACCAATAGATGCGGCGCAGGTAAATCAGCCAGCACATCAATAGCGGCACGTACCGAGTCGGGGTTAGCGTTGTAGGTGTCATCCACTAGGGTGATGGGTTTACTGTTCACGTGCACGCTCAGCGCACGTGATCGGCCTTTGACGGCTTCAAACGCTTCCAAACCCTGCGCTATCACTTTAAGCGACACACCAGCCGCAATGCAGGCAGCTACTGCGGCCAGTGCATTTTTAACATTGTGTTTACCAGCGATGGCCAGTTTGAAACTCATAGCGCCCAATGGAGTGGCAGCGCGCACTCGCCATGCACCATCTTCCCAGTCGGCATTAGCGGTTACGTCTGCAGCGCCCGACATAGCAAAGGTAATACACCTGCGCATACCAGCCAAAGTGCGCCACAAACTAGCGTAGGCTTCGTCTGCTGGGAACACCGCAACCCCGGTTTGCGGTAAAGCTTCAATCACCGCGCCGTTCTCACGCGCTACGGCCTCTACGGTTTCCATAAACTCTAAGTGCTCGCGCTGCGCGTTGTTGACAATGGCTACAGTAGCTTGCGTTAGTTGCGCCAAATACTCTATTTCGCCGGGGTGGTTCATGCCCAGCTCTACCACGGCCAAACGGTGCGCTGCAGTCAAACCTAGCAAGGTGAGTGGCACACCAATATCGTTATTGAAATTACCTTTGGTAGACCACGCATCTTGCGCGCAAGCTGCCTTGAGAATGCTGGCAGACATTTGCGTCACTGTGGTTTTACCGTTGCTGCCGGTCACCGCAATCAGCGGTAGCGTAAACTGCCCGCGCCATGCTGCAGCCAAGTACCCAAGTGCCAACTTGGTATCTTCAACTTGCAGTCCATTTAAACCTGCCGCAGCAATGCCGTGGTGTGCCATCACTGCACTCGCGCCAGCTTGCAGTGCTTTGGCTAAAAAATCATTCGCGTCATACGTTTCACCCTTCAAAGCTACAAACAAATCGCCCGCTTGTAAGCTACGGGTGTCAGTGTGCACGCGTGAAAAGCTAGTGGCCGCATCGCCCACCAAAGTGGCTTGCATACCTTGGTCTTGCAGCAGCTGGGCTGCACGTTG
>JANOSN010000426.1:0-2138 GCA_031415895.1 Polaromonas sp.
AGCGCAGCGTAGGCGTACATGCGGTCGCGCTGGGGTTGGGCTGTGGCGGGCGCTGGTGAAGTAGCTAGCTGCGTTAGCCACAGTGCTGCTGCCACGGCGCCCACCAGCAGCATCACTATCAGCACCGCCAGAGCGCCAGATACGCGCCAGCGGTAACTGGCATCGTACAGCGCGCGAACCGACTGCTCGGTGCCTACGGTAACGGCTGCCAGCCCACCGCGCCGCCCGCCATCTACGTCCAGGTGAATGCGCAGCAAATTATTTTTTTGCAAAATCTGCGGCGGTATGGGCACGTAGCGCGGAGCTTTGGCATAGTCGGCGCTACCGGCCACGCCCAGCTCGCCACTGCGCGACAGCAGCGTACCGTTCAGCCAAATTTCATACCGGTTGCCCACGCGCGGCAGCAGTGCGGCGTAAGGCACACTGGGCTCGCCAGGCAGCTCAAAGGCTACCTCTAACATCGCCTCGCCGCCCGCGCCGTGGTGCATGCGGTCCCAGTGGTAGGGCAGGGCCACCAGGCTGAGCTCAGATGCGCCGTTGACGGTGATTAAGGCCTGAGCTTGGTCAATGACGATGTTAGTGTCAACTTTGTCGCTGGCGCCTTGGGCGGCTGGGTTAGGCGCAGCGGTGCTGGGCTGCTGTGCCCACGCAGCGCTGGAGCATGCCAACCCGTACAAGCTCAACCAGCACAGCGCCGCCAGCCAGCGGGCTAGCCGCTTGCCCAAGCTAGCGCAAGCTACTTGCAAACCTGTACCCAATCCTGCGGGCTGTAACCCACGCTAGTGTGTGTGCCTGCAACCACCACGGGCCGCTTGATGACGCTAGGCTGCGCCAGCATCAGCGCTTTGGCGCTGGCCGCATCTACCACGGTGGCTTGCCCAGCAGCGCTTAGCTTGCGCCAAGTGGTGCCTTTTTTGTTAACCAAAGCCTCCCAGCCCAGCGCCTTGATCCAGTCGTCTACTGCGGGGCCGGGCACGCCCAGCTTTTTAAAATCATGAAAGGTATAGGCCATGCCGTGTTCGTCGAACCAAGCGCGTGATTTTTTGACGGTGTCGCAGTTAGGTATGCCGAAAATGGTAATCATGGGGTGGTTTTAGATATCAAAACAGCTTGTAGTCCATGTATTTACTGCTCAAGCAGCTATTAAATTGATAGTATTTTAATAATACCGTAACTTTGCAATATGTGGCACCAGTTTGCGACAATATAGCCTATGACAACACCGCGCACCCTGGACGACTGGCTTATTTACATTGAGGGTCTGCACCCCAAAAACATTGACATGGGCCTAGACCGTGTGCGCACAGTTTGGTTGCGCACCGGGCTGGCTTTACAGTGCCCTGTCATCACCGTGGCGGGTACCAACGGCAAAGGCAGCACCTGCGCCATGCTAGAGGCCATTTACACGCAGGCGGGCTACCGCACTGCGGTGTACAGCAGCCCACACTTGGTGCATTTTTTAGAGCGCTGCCGCATAGCAGGCGAGATGGCCGATGCAGCGCAATTTGTAGCGGCGTGCGAGCTGATTGAGCAAACGCGCACGCAAGGCCACGCGGTGCAGTTAACGTATTTTGAATTCACCACACTGGCGTTTTTTGTGCTCATGGCGCAGCACCCCATCGACGTGGCCATTTTAGAAGTGGGCTTGGGCGGCAGGCTCGATGCAGTCAACATCATCGACGCCGACTGCGCCATCATTACCAGTATTGACCTGGACCACATGGAATACCTGGGGCCCGACCGCGAGAGCATTGGCTTTGAAAAAGCAGGCATCTTGCGTGCAGGCAAGCCCGCTATTGTGAGCGACCCCTTGCCCCCCAACAGCATTGCCAAGCATGCCAAAGCCATTGGCGCCGACTTGTATTTGATGGGCACCGACTTTAACTTCAGCGGCGACAAGCAGCAGTGGGGCTGGGCCGGGCGCGACGCGCAGGGCGAGCCGCGCCGCTACGCGGGCCTGGCCTACCCCGCACTGCGCGGAGCCAACCAGCTCATCAACGCCAGCGGCGCATTAGCCGCTATCACCGCATTGCGGGGCGTGCTGCCCGTGACGGCGCAGGCCGTGCGCAACGGCTTTGCGTTTGTAGAGCTGCCGGGGCGTTTTCAAATCGTGCCCGGTCAGCCCGCGCTGGTGCTAG
>JANOSN010000427.1:0-2905 GCA_031415895.1 Polaromonas sp.
GTTACAGATACTAGACTGCGGGTTGAGCGTGACGGCTAATGTGAAACGCTATATATTTAATAGCTATTAAAGCAGTAAATACTTGGACTACAAGCACTTTTCATCACTAAAACTCATTAAATAGAGTCTAAGCCATACCCAACATCTCTTTGGCATGCGCCAGCGTAGTGTTAGACAGCTTTTCACCACCCAACATCCGCGCAATCTCCGCCACGCGCTGTTCGCCTGCAATGTCTTGCACGTCGCTGGCGGTTTGTTTAGCTTTAAGTTGTTTAGACACCAGCAAGTGCTGATCTGCACACGCGGCCACTTGCGGCAGGTGGGTCACCGCCATGACTTGACGGTCTTTGCCTAATTGCTTCATTAGGCGGCCCACCGTCTCGGCCACTGCACCACCCACGCCTGAATCTACTTCGTCAAAAATCAAAGTTTGCGCTTTGCCTAACTGGCTTGTTGTTACAGCAATAGCCAACGCGATGCGTGATAGCTCGCCGCCTGAGGCCACTTTACCCACGGGGCGGGGCGTGCTGCCTGCGTGGCCTGCGACTAAAAACTCAACTGTCTCTGCGCCGTGCGCAGCTATCTCATCCAGTGCTGTTAAGGCCACTTCAAATTTTCCGCCCTGCATGCCTAAGCCTTGCATGGCTTGTGTGATTGCGGTGGACAGTTTGGGCGCGGCCTTGCGGCGTTGGGTGCTGAGAGTTTTGCACGTTGCGGTCAACGCAGCATGGGCTGCACGCTCAGCCGCTTCTAGGGCGGCAATATCGCTGGCGGCTTCTAGCTTGGCCAGGTCGGCCGTCCAGCCTGTTAGCAGCGATGGCAGCTCAGCGGGTGTGCGTTTGTAGCGGCGGGCTAACTGCATCCACAGTGTCATGCGATCGTCTAATTGGCCAAGGCGTTGCGGGTCAGGCTCGGTCTTGCGGGTGTAGGCGTGCAGGCTGTGCACTACGTCTTCTACCTGTGCTAAGCTTTGTGCCAAAACCTCGGCAAAGCCTTTAAATGCTTGCTCAACTAGCTCTTGATTTTGTAGCAGCAGCTGAGCCTTGGCTATGGCCGACGTTGCGCCATTCGCATCGCCTTCTAGGGCTTCTACAGCCTGGTGTGCGGCATCTAGCAGCTCTTGCGCATGGGCTAGGGTGCTGTGCTCAGTGTTCAGGCTAGCCCATTCATCGGCTGCTGGGGCCAGCTTGGCTAGCTCGCCAATTTGCCAGGCTAGGCGCTCGCGCTCGGTCTCTATGCTAGCTTGTGCGTTGCGTGCTTCGTGCAAGGTTTTAAGTGCAGTTTTCCATGCGCTGTAGGCTGTGGCTACCTCTTTGCTGCTGATAGAGCCATAAGCATCCAGCAGGCCACGCACTTCGTCGGCTCGTGTCAGTGCGGCCCAAGCATGCTGGCCGTGAATGTCTACCAAATGATCTGCCACCTCGCGCAGTTGGCCTGCCGTGGCGGCGCTGCCGTTGATCCAAGCACGGCTTTTGCCCTGCGCATCTACAGTGCGGCGAATCAACAGTGTGTCGTTGTCGCTAGCAGTGGCATTGGCCGGGTTAAAGCCAGATTCTGCAAGCCAGCCGCCCAGCCAGGTAGGTGTGTCAAATTCAGCGCTGATCTCAGCGCGCGCAGCGCCCTCGCGCACCACGCCTGAGTCAGCGCGGCTGCCCAGCACCAGTTGTAGCGCGTCAATCAAAATAGATTTACCAGCGCCGGTCTCACCCGTTAGCACGGTAAAGCCGCCCAGGAGATCAAGCTCAAGTTCATGCACGATCACAAAATCGCGCAAGTTCATGCGTCGCAGTGCCACGTCAAACGCCTCCCTCGTTCCAATGCAATTTGCGCCTCAGCGTGTCAAAGTAGCTCCAGCCCATGGGGTGCAAAAACCGCACGCTGTGCTCAGACCGCCGCACCAAAATACGGTCGCCATGCAGCAGCGACGCTAAGGACTGCATATCAAAATTAGCGCTGGCATCGCGGCCTGCTACTATTTCAATAGCTATTTGAGCAGTATCTCCAAGGACTAGAGGCCTATTTGATAAATTATGTGGTGCTATAGGCACCATTACCCAGCCAGCGATGGACGGGTGCATGATCGGCCCGCCTGCAGACATCGAATAGGCGGTAGACCCGGTAGGCGATGCGATGATCAGGCCATCCGCGCGTTGGTTAGCCACAAAGCGGCCATCTACTTCTACCCGCAGCTCCACCATGCCTGCTGTTGCGCCACGGTTAACCACTACATCGTTCATGGCCAGCGCGTCAAACACGCAGCGCCCATCGCGCATCACCTGGCCGTGCATCAGGCTGCGGCTGTCTTGCGCATATTCGCCCTTGAGCATGGGGGCCAAAGCACTTTGGTAATCTTCTAAGGCAATGTCGGTAATAAACCCCAAGCGGCCTTGGTTAATGCCAATCAGCGGTACCCCAAAGCGTGCCAGTTGGCGGCCAATGCCCAGCATGGTGCCGTCACCGCCCACCACTAAACCCAAGTCGCATAGGGCGCCAATGCCATTGACATCTAAGCTGGGGTAGTGGTTAATGCCAGTGTAGGCGGCAGTGTCTTTTTCAAGCGCCACCTCAAGGCCCGAGCGCTCTAAAAAACGTGCAATGTCCAACAAAATATCGCGTGCACCCGGCCCGCTGCTGGCGTGGTATTTACCAATCAGTGCAACATGGCGAAATTGGGAAGCTTGTGGCTTAGACATTGGTAAATTACAACATTAAAATGGCCATAAATATGCAGACTGTGAAATTTCATGCTCGATGACCGCGCCAAGCTGTTGCTCAAAGCGTTGGTATCGAGCAGCAGCTTCACGAGGATGGATCGCCCTCTTCGAACAGGCGTCGAATTTCGTCGTTGACCTCTGGCGAGTCCCAATCGTCGGCCATCCACAGCTTGCCTTTCCATTGGCCGAAG
>JANOSN010000428.1:0-3948 GCA_031415895.1 Polaromonas sp.
CAATAAAAGTTAAAACACACAAAAAACACAAACAGATAACGCTAGATGACTTATCTTTGATGTCAGTGT
The DNA here is from genome assembly GCA_031415895.1 of Polaromonas sp. Taxonomy (GTDB): domain Bacteria; phylum Pseudomonadota; class Gammaproteobacteria; order Burkholderiales; family Burkholderiaceae_C; genus JAAFIP01. The sequence goes on from JANOSN010000428.1 coordinate 70, forward strand.
TTACTAGCACAACACTGCAATACCTCACACTGCAATACCTCACACCGAAAATTGCTACACCGCTTAGTGCGGGAAGGGCCAAATACGTAGCTTTTGCTTGGCCACGCTCCACAGCTTGGCCAGGCCATGCGGCTCGACAATTAAGAACCACACAATCAGCGCACCAAAAATCATAAATTCGGCATGCGACACGCCAGCGGTAGAAATATTGACCCCCACCAAGTTCCCCATGGCAGGCAAAAACTGGTTCAAGAAAATCGGCAGCACCGTAATGAAAGCCGCACCAAAAAAGCTGCCCATGATCGAGCCCATGCCGCCAATAATCACTATGAACAAAAGCTGAAACGAGCGGTCCACCGAGAAAGCCGCTGGCTCCCACGAGCCCAGGTGCACAAAGCCCCACAGCCCGCCCGCCACACCAATGATAAAACTGCTAACCGCAAAGGCCGACAGCTTGGCATACATCGGGCGAATGCCAATCACTGCTGCTGCCACGTCCATGTCGCGTATGGCCATCCATTCACGGCCTATCGCACCGCGCACCAGGTTCTTGGCCAGCACGGCAAAGACCACTAAAAAACTCAAGCAGAAAAGGTATTTTTCTAGCGGTGTGTTGATGGAGAAACCAAACACCTGCATGTTCGATACCGACACCGAGCCCGAAGCGGTATTGTTAGTAAACCACTTCACCCGCAAAAACGCCCAGTCGCAAAAGAACTGTGCAGCCAACGTGGCAATAGCCAGGTACAGCCCGCGCACACGCAAGCTAGGGATACCAAAAAACATACCTACTAACGTGGCAAAGAACCCGCCAGTCAGCAGTGCCACGATCAACGGCATGCCTTCAATACGTACAAAAGTGTTGTACGCCGCATAAGCACCCACAGCCATGAACGCGCCAGAGCCTAGCGAGATTTGCCCGCAGTAGCCTACCAAGATGTTCACACCAATAGCGGCGAGTGACAAAATCAAGAACGGAATGAAAATCGCCTTGAAAATATATTCAGAGGCCAGCATGGGCACCAAGATATAGGCTGCTGCCAGGATCAAGCCGAGCGCAATACGGTCTTGCGTGATCGGAAAGATCTGCTGGTCAGCGCGGTAGCTGGTTTTAAATTGGCCGTTTTCTCTGTAGAACATTAAATACCTTTAGTCAGTTGGGGACAGGGCAATGCGCTGCTTTGCAGGTGCATTGGTCTGTCCCACAAAATTTTCAAACTCGATCAATGATCTTCTCGCCAAACAAACCCTGTGGTCTGAACAGCAAAAAGACCAGCGCCAGCACATAGGCAAACCAAATCTCAATACCACCGCCCACATAGGGGCCGATGTACACCTCGGACAATTTTTCGCCCACGCCAATAATCAGCCCGCCAATAATCGCGCCCGGCACAGAGGTAAGGCCACCCAAAATCACCACCGGCAGTGCGCGCAAGGCGACCGTGGCCAGAGAGAACTGCACGCCCAGCTTGCTGCCCCAGATCATGCCGGCCACCAAGGCCACCACACCGGCTACGCACCAGACAATCACCCAAATGCGGTTCAGAGGAATGCCAATCGACTGCGCCGCTTGGTGGTCGTCTGCCACCGCGCGCAGGGCGCGGCCGGTGGTCGTTTTCTGGAAGAACACCGATAGCATTGCCACCAAGGCGGCGGCAATGGCTGCTGCAATCAAGTCTTCTTTGTTGATCAAAATGCCGCCAGGGAACATGCTCTCAAGTGCCATGATGGGCTCTTTGGGCATGCCAATATCGATCTTGTAAATGTCGCTGCCGAAAATGGTTTGGCCCAAGCCATCCAAAAAGTAGCTGATGCCCAAGGTGGCCATCAAGAGGGTCGCGCCCTCCTGGTTGACCAGATGGCGCAACACCAAACGCTCAATAATCCAAGCCACCACAAACATCACTACCGCAGCGATGGTAAAGGCGGCAATATTGGCCAAAATTTTGTTGTCAATACCTGTCCACTGCGGAATCCACTCGGCAAACCGCGCCATCGCCAGCGCAGCAAACAGCACCATCGCGCCTTGGGCAAAGTTAAACACGCCAGAGGCTTTAAAAATCAGCACAAAGCCCAAGGCCACCAGCGAATACAGCATGCCTGCCATCAGGCCGCCAAGCAAAGTTTCTAAGAAAAATCCCATGTTAATTGCTCCCCCCCTTTGCTGTCTCGCTACGCGAAACAGCCTCCCCCCTGACAGGGGGCGCAGCTAGCAGCCTGGCAAAGCCAGTTCTGCGGCTGCTGCTTGCAAAGGCACGTTTCATATTAGAGTTGTTCATGTCAGTGGCTCGTTCCTAAATAGGCTTTGATAACTTCGGGGTTGCTGCGCACCTCGGCAGGTGCGCCATCGCCGATGATCTTGCCGTAGTCCAGCACCACCACGCGGTCGGATATGTCCATCACCACGCTCATGTCGTGCTCGATCAACACCACTGTGGTGCCAAACTCGTCGTTCACGTCCAGTACAAAGCGGCACATGTCTTGTTTTTCTTCCAGGTTCATACCGGCCATCGGCTCGTCTAGCAGCAGTACTTGTGGCTCCATGGCTAACGCGCGGCCTAAGTCCACGCGCTTTTGCAGACCGTAGGGCAACTGGCCCACGGGGGTTTTGCGGAAGGCTTGAATCTCTAAAAAGTCGATGATCGATTCGACATATTCGCGGTGCTTGATTTCCTCACGCTCAGCCGGGCCAATGCGCAGGGCTTGCATGAAGATATTGCTTTTGATCTTCAGGTTGCGGCCCGACATGATGTTGTCCAGCACGCTCATGCCTTTGAACAGCGCCAAGTTTTGGAACGTGCGCGCCACACCCATGGTGGCTACCTCGTGGCTGTTCATGTGCTTAAACGTTTTGCCGCGAAACGTAATGCTGCCCTCTTGCGGCTGGTAGACACCGTTAATACAGTTCAGCATCGACGACTTACCGGCACCGTTAGGCCCAATGATGGCGCGAATTTCATGCTCACGCACGTTAAAGCTGATGTCACTCAACGCCTTAACGCCACCAAACCGTAGCGATATATTTTTCACGTCCAGGATGACGTCACCAATTTTTTTACTCATAGGGGGCTCGTGGCTCTGAGGAAAGAGGGAGGGGATTTTTGGACGCGAAGGGCGCTAAGGTTTCGCGAAGGGCGCGAAAGAAAGCCAAAGAAATTCAAAAATGAACCCAAAAAATCCATAAATATCAATTGAATCAAAATTTTGTTCCTAAACTTTGTATTCATTTCGGTATTTTTTAGCGTCCTTCGCGAAACCTTCGCGCCCTTCGCGTCCGGCAATCCGAATTTAGGCTGTCCGAATTCTGGCAGCCCGCACCCGGTATTCACGACGTAGTTCATGCCGCCACCTTCACCGGTGCATAAGTCTTAGCATCCGATATCTTTAAAGTAGCAGACACCTTACCGCTGCGGCCGTCTTCAAACTTGACCACGGTTTCAATAAACTGCGACGTTGCGCCGTTGTACAGGCCGTCAATTAGCGGCTGGTATTTTTCGGCAATAAAGCCACGGCGTACTTTGTTGGTGCGGGTCAGTTCGCCATCGTCTGCGTCTAGTTCTTTGTGTAGCACTAAAAAGCGGCTCACTTGGCTGCCTGCCAGCAATGCATCGCGCGACAAGTCGGCGTTAACGGATTCCACGCATTCTTTGATCAGCTGGTAGACCTCGGGTTTTTGCGCCAGGTCGGTGTAGCCTGCGTAGGGCAGGTTGCGGCGCTCGGCCCAGTTGCCTACGGCATCAAAGTCGATGTTCAGCATGACGCAGGCTTTGTCGCGGCCATCGCCGTAGGCCACAGCTTCTTTGATGTGCGGAAAAAACTTGAGCTTGTTTTCTACATACTTGGGCGCAAACATCGCGCCGTCATTGGCACCGCCTGCAA
>JANOSN010000429.1:0-1254 GCA_031415895.1 Polaromonas sp.
GATGGGAGGAATTACACCTGCCATGTTCAGCTTCAGTGGCAAGTGCGAAGACTGACCACCATAGACCTTGTTGCCGACCTGACGACGTGCGTAGTTCACTAGAATTTTACGCTGACCACGCTCAACAAACACTACAAAATACGTGACTGCAATCACTACCGCTACGATGAAGATAGCTACCAGGATGCTCATAGCACCGGTACGCACCAGCTCTAGCAAACCACCGATAGCGCCTGGCAAGCCAGCTGCAATACCGCCAAAAATCAATATCGAAATGCCGTTGCCTAAACCGCGCTCAGTGATTTGCTCACCCAGCCACATTAAGAACATCGTGCCAGCCGTCAAACTCACTACAGCCGACATACGAAAGCCAAAACCAGGGGACAACACTAAACCTGCCGAACCTTCTAGGGCCATCGCAATACCAAGAGACTGGAAAATTGCCAAGCCTAGAGTGCCGTAACGGGTGTACTGGGTGATCTTGCGACGACCTGCTTCGCCTTCTTTCTTCATTTGCTCAAACGTGGGAACCACATAAGTGAGCAATTGCATGATGATAGAAGCCGAAATGTACGGCATGATGCCCAACGCGAACACCGTAAAGCGCGACAAAGCACCTCCGGAGAACATATTGAACAAACTCAAAATGCCGCCCTGCTGACCTTTGAACAGCGCTTGCAGCTGAGTGGGGTCAATGCCAGGCACAGGAATGTGCGCACCAATGCGGTACACCACCAGCGCGAGCAACAAAAAGACAAGGCGGCGACGCAAGTCGCCAAACTTACCAGTTTTTGCTAGTTGTGCGGTATTGGTGGCCACTGCGCAATGTTCCTGTTGTCTTTAAACAATACTAAACGTGCAATTAAACAGTCACTGAGCCGCCAGCGGCTTCAATAGCAGTTTTAGCAGCCGCTGTAGCACCAATGCCGGTGAGCTTGACAGCTTTAGTCAGAGCACCTGTATTGATAACCTTGATCACTTTGGCAATTTGGCCTACCAGGCGAGCCTGTTTGAGCGTCAACACATCAACTTCGGCAGCACCTAAGGCTTCTAATTGGCCCAAAGTGATTTCGGCGTTGTACTTCAGCGTTTGTGACTTAAAGCCACGCTTTGGCAAACGACGTTGCAAAGGCATTTGACCGCCTTCAAAGCCTACTTTGTGGTAGCCGCCAGAGCGAGATTTTTGACCTTTGTGACCCCGACCTGCGGTTTTACCCAAGCCAGAACCAATGCCGCGACCTACGCGGCGGCGGG
>JANOSN010000430.1:0-11504 GCA_031415895.1 Polaromonas sp.
GTATATTAATTATCAAATTGCACAGCCCGCCAGATAGGCTAGAAATGCAAAAAAATTATAGCAATTTACATGCCACACGAGATAAACAAAGGCAGCTTAACGGAGACTTTTTAGCGCTTTGGCGGCATCTTTCACTAGCGCAGGCCCGCTGTAAATTAAGCCGGTATAGATTTGAACTAAATCTGCTCCGGCTTTTATTTTGCTCACTGCGTCTTGCGCAGTAATTACCCCGCCTACACCGATGATGGGATACGCTTTGCCTAACGCTTTGCGCAGTTGGCGGATCACCTCGTTGCTGGCTTCCAGCACGGGCGCGCCGCTTAAGCCACCAGCCTCCTCGGCATGCGGCAGGCCTTTGACGGCTTCGCGGCTAAGGGTGGTGTTAGTGGCAATTACGCCGTCTATATTGTGGTGCTTTAGCGTCGCGGCAATCACTTTGATTTGCTCAGCATCTAAATCGGGTGCGATTTTTAGGAAGATGGGTTTGTACTTTGTGTGCTGGTCAGCCAGCTCGGCACGGCGTGCGGCTAGTGCACCCAGCAGGCCGTCTAGTGCTTCGTCGCTTTGCAGAGCGCGCAGGTTTTTGGTGTTGGGGGAGCTGATGTTGACGGTGATGTAGTCAGCATACGGGTACACACCGGTCAGGCAAGTTAAGTAATCGCTGGTAGCGTTTTCAATCGGTGTAGCAGCATTTTTACCGATATTTAGACCCAAAATCATCCTGGAGTCCAAGTATTTATTAGATAGTTTGCTATGAAATTGTGACTTCTTCACATTGGCTACAAAAGCATCTAAGCCGCCATTGTTAAAGCCCAAACGGTTAATCAAAGCGTTTTGCTGCGGCAAGCGGAACATGCGCGGCTTGGGGTTACCCGGCTGCGCCAGCGGTGTGACGGTGCCCACTTCGACAAAACCAAACCCCATTGCCCCAAGGCCGTCAATGCAGCGGGCATTTTTGTCTAGCCCGGCGGCCAAGCCGACGCGGTTAGGAAACTGCAAGCCTGCCACAGTGACTGGGTCGCTCACCCGCGCCTGCGTGTAGGCCCAGGCCAGCGGCGTGCACTGGGTTCGGGCGATGCTGCCCATGGTCAGGTCATGCGCTGCCTCTGGGTCAAGGCCAAATAAAAAGGGGCGGGCGAGGGCGTAAGGGACAAGAGACATTGGATACACTTAATTAGTTGGGGACACAGCAAACGCGTACGTTGGGACTGTCCCGCAAAATTACCAGCTTAGGAAAACATGACACAAGACGAACTCAAAACCCAAGTAGGCCAAGCCGCATTGCAGTATGTGGTCAAAGGTGAAATTGTAGGCGTAGGCACGGGCTCTACGGTGAATAAGTTTATCGACGCGCTGGCGACAATGAAAAACGACATCAAAGGTGCGGTCAGCAGCTCTGTTGCATCGACTAATCTGCTGATAGCAGCGGGTATTAAGGTGTTTGACAGCAATGAGGTGACCGAATTGAGTGTCTACATCGACGGGGCAGATGAGATCGATCACGCAGGCCACATGGTCAAAGGCGGTGGCGCGGCGCTGACGCGCGAGAAGATTGTGGCCGCCATGGCCAAGCGTTTTGTCTGCATAGCGGACGAGAGCAAACTGGTGGATGTGCTGGGCACCTTCCCTCTGCCGGTTGAGGTGATACCCATGGCAGCCAAGCAACTGATGCGCCAATTTACCGCGCTGGGCGGCACTGCGACAGTGCGCATCAAAGAAGGCGCACCGCTAGTGACCGACAACGGCCAGCACATCATCGAGGTGTTAGGGCTGCAAATAAAAGACCCGGTGGCATTTGAAATGCAGGTCAGCCAATGGCCTGGCGTGATAACGGTGGGTGTGTTTGCGCTGCAAAAGGCGCAGGTGTGTTTGCTGGGAACTAGTGGCGGTGTTAAAACACTTAATTTTTAGTGTTTTAGGTGGTATTTAGCCTTGTAGTCCAAGTATTTACTGCTCAACCAGCTATGAAAATCATAGCTATTGGGTAACGCAATTAAAATGCAATACCTTTATTACCGCTAGCCGGTGCAATGTCTTTCACACTTGGTGGTGCAGATGCAGCGGGTGCAGGTGGTGCAACTTTGGCCACCATGGGAGTAGGTGCAGGGTTGCGATAACTTGCAGGTAATACGGAGGCTTTAGGGTAACCGGCGGCATCTAGATATTGCCCCCATTCGCCTTCATTAAAGCCCCGCATCTGTTGCCCGCCCACGCTGGCCACGGGCAGTGTGTTGCTACCTGTCAGGCGTTTAAAGGCGTCGTTGTCCTCGTTAGTGTCAACCAGCTTTTCAGTAAAGGGCACACCGCGTGCGCTGAGCATACTGCGCCCAGAGCTGCAGGGGGCGCAGTCTTTAGAGGTGTACAGGGTAACGGGGAATTTCGACACGATAGGGCGCAACTCAGACGGCAAGACACCGCTGGCGCCGTTGTCGGCAAATGTGCCGCCTCGGCCGGTAGTTACTTTGGCGTTGCTGGCCGCTGGTGGTGGCTGGTCAGAAAAGGTAACTTTGCCATCAGGCCCGACGCTGCGGTACAGCTGCTGGGCTTGAGATATGAACGACATGCTGCCTAAACAAAGCAGAGTGGCGGTAGCTAGCAAAGTGGTTTTCATCTTCATCATCTGTCCTTTTGCGGGTGTTTGGCCATCAGCAGTTAAAAGCCGTCGATAAACAGCATCAAGCCATGCCTTGGTGGCGTAGCAGTGCGTCAATTTGTGGCTCACGCCCTCTAAACGCTTTAAAGCTGTCCATGGCTGACCGGCTGCCGCCGACTTCTAAAATCTCTTGGCGATAGCGCTGGCCAGCCGTCATATTAGCCGATGGCGTACCGCCACTGGCGCTTTCTTCAAAAGCTGCGTAGGCATCGGCTGACAATAGTTCGGCCCATTTGTAGCTGTAGTAGCCTGCGGCGTAGCCACCCGAGAAGATATGACCAAAGGTGTGTGGCGCGCGGCTATACGCAGGGGCGGGTAGCACAGCCACTTCATCGCGCACTAGCTTGAGCACGGTCAGCGCATCGCCGCCGTCGGCAGGTGCGTCCTGGTGCAGCAACATGTCAAACAACGCAAATTCGACTTGACGCAGGGTTTGCAGGCCGCTTTGGTAGTTTTTGGCTGCTAGCATTTTGTCAAACAGTGCTCGCGGCAGCGGCGCACCGGTGTCTACGTGTGCAGTCATGTGTTTGAGCACATCCCACTCCCAGCAAAAGTTTTCCATAAACTGGCTGGGCAGCTCGACTGCGTCCCACTCTACGCCGCTAATGCCTGATACATCACGCTCGTTCACCTGCGTCAACATGTGGTGCAGGCCGTGGCCAAATTCGTGGAAGAGGGTGGTGACATCGTCATGCGTTAGCAGGGCGGGTTTGCCCACCCCATCGATGACAGCGCCATCGGCAAAATTGCACACCAGGTGCGCTACAGGTGTTTGCAGTGTGCCCGTGTCAGGGCGTAGCCAGCGGGCGCGCACATCGTCCATCCACGCGCCGCCGCGCTTGCCGGTGCGGGCGGGTTGGTCTAAGTAAAACTGGGCAATGGTTTTGCTCACACCGCTCGTGTCTTTTCGTTGCAGTGCGTAAAACTCTACCTTGTCGTTCCATACAGGGGCTTTGTCTTTAACGATGGCCACTTCAAACAAGGTTTCGATAATTTTGAACAAACCCGCTAGCACCTTAGGCGCTGTGAAGTACTGCTTCACCTCTTGCTCGCTGAAGCTGTAGCGCGCTTCTTTAAGCTTTTCGCCAATGAATGACCAGTCCCATGGTTGTGGGTTGGCAAGACTCAAATCTTTGGCTGCAAAGTCGCGCAAATCTGCCACATCTTTCAGTGCAAATGGCCGCGCACGGCGCGCTAAGTCACGCAAAAAGGTGATGACTTGCTCAGGTGAATCTGCCATCTTGGGCACAACCGATACTTGCGCAAAATTGGCGTAGCCCAACAGCTTAGATTCTTCTTGTCGCAGCGCCACAATCTCACGCAATACAGCGCTGTTGTCAAACTCGGTGCGCGGTTTACCGTCTACTTCGAACAGCTCAGACGCGCGGGTGGTGTTGGCTTTGTACAGCACCTCGCGTAGCTTGCTGCTGGTGGCAAACTGCATGATGGGTAGGTAGCACGGCATTTTGAGCGTCAGCTTGTGCAGTGCTGCGTCATCAGGTGTGCCGTCTTTTTCAAATTGAGTTTTAGCCGCCGCGCGCGCGGTGTGCACCACGTCGGCGGGCACACCAGCCAGCTCGTCAGCCTTGGCAAAGTAGGTAAAAGCCTCGGTGCTGTCCAGGGTGTTCTCACTGAACTTTTGACCGATCTCGGCTTGGCGTTCCTGGATGGCGGCAAAGCGTTCTTTGGCTGCCCCTTGCAAGTCTGCCCCGCCCAGTTTGAAGCCGCGCATAGCGTTGCTGTGGGCCTTGGCTTGTTCTTTGTTCAAAGTGGCCACGTTCATGGCTTTGTACTTGGCATACAAACGCTCGTCAGAACCTAAACGCGTCCAAAACTCGGTCACGATGGGCAGCGATGCGTTGTACGCTGCGCGCAGCTCAGGCGAATCGGCCACGCTGTTCAGATGGCTTACAGCGCCCCAAGCGCGGCCTAGTTTTTCGGTTGGCACATCTAGCGCAGCAGACATAGCCTTCCAATCCGCTGGGAAGTCTGCCGCTGTTACTTTTTCTAGCGCTGCATTAGCCTCCTTTAAAAGCACCTCCACCGCAGGCGATACGTGAGCGGGGGTGATGGTGGCGAATTGGGGGAGGTCGGTAAAGTCTAAAAGCGGATTGTTCATGGTGTCTTATTTGCTGGCTTTTGTGGAAAATTCAAGTATTTAAATACCAAACTGCCGGACGCGAAGGGCGCTAAGGTTTCGCGAAGGACGCGAAAGAATACCAAAAAATACAAAAATTAAATTTTGATTGCAATAACTTCAAACAACCGTACGAGGGCTTAGTTTAAACAAAACCTCTAGGCAGGTACCAAAACATTTAAGCGTGATGCTTCTACACATTTTTGGTATTCCTTTCGCGTCCTTCGCGAAACCTTAGCGACCTTCGCGTCCGGCAGTCCGCCTTCAGTGCCTAGGCATCCCAAAAAAATTTAGCCCTGCGAAGACTTTTTAATTGACTTTTGCTTAACTTTAGCCCGCTTGACCGTGCCGCCGCGAGTGAGGCGCTGGTTACCCAAGACGCGCAAAATTTTCACCTCAGGCTTTTGGCCGCCACGGCTGGCGTACTTTAAGATTTTTACGTCTTTGGGGCCAGACATGCGGTCTTCGTCAACTACTTTGATTTTTTCTGCTTTGGGCCGCCACAGCACCAGCAGCTTGCCGATGCTGTTAATTTGCGCAGCACCCAGCTCGTCGGCCAGGGTGTCGTAGTAGCCTAGGCGCGCCTCGCGGTCATCGCCTAACACGCGCACTTTGATCAGGCCGTGGGATTTGAGGGCGTTGTCGACTTCTTTGGTGACAGCGGCGGTGAGGCCGTCGCCACCTATCATCACCACCGGGTCAAGGTGGTGCGCGTCTGCGCGGTGGGCTTTTCGGTCTTGGATGGAGAGTACTATTCTGGTCATGGGACAATTATCGTCTTTAATGTGCCTATTCAGGCAATTTGGCTCCCTAATCAGTTCGCATTCAGACAGGCTTCCGTGAAAGTTAAAACCCAATCCAAAAAGGTCAATAAATCGTGGCTTAACGACCACGTCAACGACCCCTACGTCAAGCTGGCCAAGGTAGAGGGCTACCGTGCCCGCGCAGCGTACAAGCTCAAAGAAATCGACGAAACTTTTAAGCTTATCAAGCCCGGCCATGTGGTGGTCGACCTAGGCAGCACGCCCGGCGCGTGGAGCCAGTACGTGCGCCGCCGCTTGTCGCCCACGGGGGCGGCTGTGGGTGCACTGAACGGAGTCATCATCGCGCTAGACATTTTGCCGATGGACCCAGTGGAGGGCGTGCAGTTTATTTTGGGCGACTTTACCGAGCAAAGTACTTTGGATGAGCTGCTATCAAAAGTGAAGCTAGTTGAGCAGCAAATACTTGGACTACAGGCCGATTTGGCACCTAAAACCAACCCTGCACGCGTGGTGGATGTGGTGGTAAGCGATATTGCGCCCAACCTCTCGGGCATCGCCTCGGCAGATGCTGCCCGCATCATCGGTTTGATTGAACTGGCGGTAGATTTTGCCCAAACCCAGCTAAAACCCGAGGGCGCGCTGGTGGTCAAACTGTTTCATGGCGGGGCTTACGACCCGCTGGTCAAGCTGTTTAAAGCTACTTTTAAGGTGGTCAAACCTTACAAACCCAAGGCTAGCCATGACAAGTCGTCAGAGACGTTTTTAGTGGGCATGGGGCTTAAATCGCTGGTGGGTAGCAGTTAATTCTGGTTTGGGGTGAGCCGCTTGGAAGCGAGAAGAAAATTACAGATGGCTAGCAAGTAACAACTGATCCATCGTTTGCTATGGGCAGGCTAAAGTTGTAGACTATATTTTTATTAATTACCAAAGTGTTTCATGGTCAATTTAAAGTTAAACAAGCTTTTAGCAGCCAAGCTGCTTTTAACAACCGTTTTACTTGGAATTTTAGTGGGCATCGCCGCTGCTGACTTAAGCCCCGGCGTACCACTGTATTTAGTACTTTTTTACAGCGCATTAGGTGCCGTAGCTTTGTTTGCAGCGCTGGCGTTAGCGGCTGTGTTGCTAGGCACATTCAACCAATTTATTTTGCGCCACGGTGGCACGGACACTCAGTGGTTTTGGTTCAAATCTGACCCTGCCGGCTTGGTGCAGTTGCGCAAAGAGGCGCATGATGCCAAGCGCAGCGCTACAAAATAAACTGCAGCATGCTAGGCCCTAGGCCCTTGCTTAGTGCGAAATTGACAAAATCTGGCGGCAATAGCCCTTCGCTGGGCCTTGTTAACGCCAAAAGCTGCAAAAACGCAGCTTGAAAAGCCTAAAATAAGTCACATCTAAGTCAGTACAGGGCTATCTGCCCATGGAGCGTTTGTTTTGAACAATAACCAATGGTTTTCTAAAGTCGCCGTGTGGCTGGTCATAGCACTGGTGCTTTTTACGGTGTTTAAGCAATTTGAGGGCAAGGGCGCTGGCGCCAGCTCGACTATGCCCTACTCTGAGTTCTTAGAAGAAGTTCGCTCCAAACGAATCAAAGAGGCCATGGTGCCTGACGGTGGCAGCGGCGGCGAGATTGTGGCCATCACTACCGAAGGCAAAAAAATCCGTGTCAACGCTACCTACCTTGACCGTGGCTTGGTGGGCGACCTGATTGCCAACGGCGTGAAGTTTGACGTGAAGGGCCGCGAGGAGCCTTCATTGCTGATGACCATTTTGATCAGCTGGGGCCCTATGCTGCTGCTGATTGGCGTGTGGGTGTACTTTATGCGCCAAATGCAAGGTGGCGGCAAAGGCGGCGCGTTCAGCTTTGGCAAATCTAAAGCCCGCTTGCTAGACGAAAACACCAATACCGTGACCTTTGCCGACGTGGCAGGCTGCGACGAGGCCAAAGAAGAAGTTAAAGAAGTCGTAGACTTTTTGAAAGACCCTGCGCGCTTTCAAAAGCTGGGTGGTCGCATTCCGCGCGGTCTACTGCTAGTGGGCCCTCCGGGCACGGGTAAAACTTTACTTGCTAAATCCATTGCAGGCGAGGCCAAAGTGCCTTTCTTCTCAATCTCTGGCTCAGACTTTGTAGAAATGTTTGTTGGCGTGGGCGCATCGCGTGTGCGCGACATGTTTGACAATGCCAAAAAGAATGCACCTTGCATTATTTTTATTGACGAAATCGATGCAGTAGGCCGCCAACGTGGCGCAGGCCTAGGCGGTGGTAACGACGAACGTGAGCAAACCCTCAACCAAATGCTGGTGGAGATGGACGGCTTTGAAACCAACGTTGGCGTGATTGTGGTGGCTGCCACCAACCGTCCTGACATTTTGGATGCAGCACTGCTGCGCCCAGGCCGTTTTGACCGCCAGGTGTATGTCACTCTGCCCGACATTCGTGGCCGTGAGCAGATTTTGAATGTGCACATGCGCAAAGTGCCGTTGGGCCAAGACGTTAGCGCCAACATCATCGCGCGTGGCACGCCCGGCATGAGCGGTGCTGATTTGGCTAACCTGTGCAACGAAGCTGCCTTAATGGCCGCACGCCGCAGCGCCCGCGTGGTGGAGATGCAAGACTTTGAAAAAGCCAAAGACAAAATCTTGATGGGCCCTGAGCGCAAGAGCATGATCATGCCTGAGGAAGAGCGCCGCAATACGGCCTACCACGAGTCAGGTCACGCGCTGATTGGCCGCTTGCTACCCAAGTGCGACCCTGTGCACAAAGTCACCGTCATCCCGCGCGGCCGCGCGCTGGGCGTAACGATGAGCCTGCCATCGCAAGACCGCTACAGCTACGACAAAGAATTCATGCTCAGCCAAATTGCCATGCTGTTTGGTGGCCGCATTGCCGAAGAAGTGTTCATGAACCAAATGACCACCGGTGCCAGTAACGACTTTGAACGCGCAACATCGATTGCCCGCGACATGGTCACCCGCTACGGCATGACCGAGGCCCTAGGCCCCATGGTGTACGCCGAGAACGAAGGCGAAGTGTTCTTAGGCCGCAGCGTGACCAAGACCACCAATATGAGTGAGTCCACCATGCAAAAGGTAGACACCGAGGTGCGCAAAATTATTGACAGCCAATATGCATTGGCGCGCAAACTGATTGAAGACAACAGCGACAAAATGCACGCCATGGCCAAAGCCCTGCTCGAATGGGAGACCATCGACATGAGCCAGCTAGACGACATCATGGCTGGCAGACCGCCCACAGCGCCTAAAGACTGGACCCCACGTGTACCGCCTGCAGGTGGCGACGGCGGTGGTTCAGGTGGTGCACCGGTAACTAACCCGGCACCTACGGCGGCTTAGCTTATCTGTTGAGCCAGCCATCCAGCCAAGCTGCAAATAGCACGTAAGGGGTATTTCCATATCGCGGTTGCATGGTGGTTACGCCAGCGCCCGGTAAATCCTTAAGTTGGCTTAAGACTTGACCCTTGTGGTCAATAAATGCACTGTAACCCACGTTATTAGGGCGCACCAAGGGCTTTTGTGCCTCTGCTGCGCGCACTCGGGCAATCACATGCGCTTGAAGCATATAGGCATCTGAATCTATCCAGGAGTCGCTTGAAGGATTGATCAGTATGTTGGCATCTTTAGCTTGTCTACTGGCTTTCCCTGCATAAGCCAATTCGCTGCAAATAGTAGTGCCGATGACTACACCGTTAAGGTTAAAAGGCGTTTGCTTGGTAGCGCCAGCGATGAAGTCGGCCTGAGGATAGCGGTATAAAAAGCTGTAGGCCCACACCATTAACGGATTGTCAGGCAAGTGCTCTGAGAACGGCAGAAGTATTTCTTTAGCGTACACATGTGTGTCACCTCTGAAGTCAAGCATAAGCATAGTGTTTTGTTTGCCAACTCTATCATTACTAAGCAACACACTTCCAATACTCCCAAAAATCATGGCTGAATTATTAGTACGCACGTTATCAACAATAGCTGCGCGCATTTGTTGTGGTATTTGGCTAGCATTCATAAGTAATAACAGCTCAGGGAACACAGTCACGTCAGCACCATTGGTCTGAGAAAAAGATTCAAGCTGGGCAAGTGCAACAGCTTGAGCCTCGGGGCTATGCTTGTCTTCGTTCTTCCACTGGGTGTGTACTGCACGCACATCTATCTTTGTAGTAGTTGGCACTGTAAAAACAATCAACTGCGCAAAATAAGCTAAAGCACTTATTAATATTAGGCTGATTAAAAAACAATGGTTTGTTTTTTGTTTTGCGCAAGCAAATCTTTTTGTTGGTGAAGGCTTAATGAGTAAAAAACTTGAATTAGGCTTAGCGACATGCCTGCAAATAGCCACATGACACCAGACACCCCTAGCGCACCAACTAAAGGGTACAAGCCTTTAAAAAAAGGATTGTCAATTTGTCCATACCCGAGTAAACCCCAAGGCATGGCCCACGATCCAAAAGAACGGAATAACTCGGCCACCGGCCAACCAATTGCCAAGGCTAAAACTTGTCCCATGTTTTTTTTAAGACCTAAAAAATCAATAGCAAGCCTTAAAAAAACATAAATAATTAGGTGAATACCAGCGTGAACCGTTATGGCGAATATCCAAATTAGTGCAGCATCAAAAATCCCATTAACTGGTGGACGGTAAATGCCTAACCCTATCCAATACACGGCACCAACAAGATAGCTAAATGTAAAAAAATAAAACGCAGTTAGTTCAAAAATAAAACTACTTACATTTCTGAGAACTCTAATAAAAATTATTAACGGCAACAAGGCTAGCAATACACTAACTTGTAAAGATTGCATTGCACCAAGTGCGATGCCTAAACTCATAGTCAAAGCCAGCATTTTTAAGTTACCTAAAATTTAAATTAGAAACATTTTCACCATTCATATCGTGAGGTTTGTCACAGACATGTCGTCAATCAACAAGTACTATTGCCCTCGTTATTCGATGATTACTTAATACAAATTAGTTGATTTGAATAGCTAAACGGTTGCTACATATCGATCATTGGTATGTGCGTAAATTTTAATTTAACTTGGAGTAATCAATGCGAAATTTAGCATTACGTAGTAAATCACGCGGTCAAGGTATGACCGAGTACATCATCATAGTAGCGTTAATCGCTATCGCGGCTATTGGGGTGTACAGCGCTTTTGGTAACGTTGTAAAAGGCCAAGTTGGCGCAATGGCTGCTGAGTTGGGCGGTAAGAGCGGTGCGCAAGCTTCTGGCAAAGCCAAAGATCAAGCTACTCAAGCCAACACACGGGGATCTAAAGAGGCTGACTTGGGAACTTACCAGGATGCCGCACGCAAAGGTGAAGCTAAGTAAATTTATTTACCAGCGGTAAGCTCAAAAACTGGATGTCTATAGTTTAGTGCTGCATGAGCTTACCAACTAATTTTTAAAAGCGAAGGTTAAACATCAATGAATTTTCAAGCTCGTATTAGCTTTTTATTCCTAATAATTTCACAATTATTTTTCTCAATTGCATTTGCAAAAAATGCGGCTTGGAAAGATCATTCATTGTTGTCTGGAATGCCAGGCTATGAAATTGAGGGGCATGAATTTACACAATTTGGAAAGCTCGGAGTGAATGGTTTTGATTGCGTTGGTGGTTGCAACGACAAAGTTCCAGGATTCAAGAATGGAGCGTTTCTTCCAGAGGGTAAAGTTACTCGGATTGCATATTTGAATAATAAAAACCCTGTTGGCCCTTTAGGAGTATTGCGAAACTATGAAAATGCAATCAAATCGTTGGGTGGGAGAAAACTATCTTCTAGAGAGCAGGCTGATGGCTACCATGTTTTTTATGTAGAAAAAAATAATGCCAAAACCTGGATGCTTTTAGATAACGAGGCGTCTACCTATGTGCTTACATTCTTAGAGCAAAGTACTTTAGAGCAGGTTGTCACGGCAGGACAGTTGGCTGATTCAATTAA
>JANOSN010000431.1:0-2085 GCA_031415895.1 Polaromonas sp.
ATTGCCGACAACGTGGTGCCGCGCGATGCGTGGTTTCATTACGAGTTTCGCAATTTACCTACTGCAGACGCTGTTTTGATGCAAAAACAGGTGATAGTCCAAGCATCTACTGCTCAAGTAGCTATGAAAAATATAGCACCAGAGGCGGGATTCAAGTTTGAAACTATCTGCGAAGTACCCAGCTTTTTAGGCTCTGCAGACGATGCCATCACCCGATTAGCGCAAAACCTGAGCGGCGAGGCCTCCACCACTTTGGTAGCCTTTGGCACTGAGGCGGGCATATTTAAGAATGCAGGCATCCCTACCGTAGTGTGTGGCCCCGGCAGTATTAACCAAGCCCACCAGCCTGATGAATACGTTAGCCTCGAGCAGCTTGCACGCTGTCAAGAATTTATGCAAAAACTAGCCGACACCAAGGCCTTGCCGTCTTAAGCTGATCAGTGGCGCACGCGTCCGTCTTCGGTCAGCATGGTCAGGTCTACATACTTAGAGGCGGTATGTTTTTTGGCGTTGAAGTCTACTAAAAATCCGCCTATCATCACGTTTTGCATACCATCAAGCGCGGTCAAAAATACTTCGCGCGATGGGTTGCGACCCGCTCTGCGCAGCCCCTCAACAAATACCTTTGCCGCTACAAAACCCTCCATGCTGGAGTAGTTCACAGACAGTTCTTTGTTGGTGCTAGCCACCGCTTGCACGGCGCTTTGGTATTCTGCAACTAGCGGTGTATTGGCCGCAAAAGGAAAGGGCATCACTTGGCTGACCACAATGCCGCGTGCTTCTTTGCCTAGCTCGGTCGACAGCGCCTGCGTGCCTACAAACGAGACGTTATAAAAAGTGCCGCCAAAACCTGCCTTGCGCGCTTCGCGGATAAACGCAGCGCAGCCCTTGTAGGCACCGATTTGCACAATGGATTCGGGCTGCTGCGCCATGATGTCGGCCACGGCTTTTTTCACATCCACTGAGTTGCGCTCCACCGTGCCTAGGCCTGCAGGTTGCAAATTGAGCTCTTTCAAAGCGCGTTGCACACCTTCAAGCCCTGCTTTGCCGTAAGCGTCGTTTTGGTAGAAGACGGCAATTTTCTTAATGCCAACGGAAGTGGCTTGTTTCACGATGGCTGCGGTTTCATCAAAATACGATGCTCGCACATGCACAGCGTAGCGATTTAGCGGCTCGCGCAGAGCCTGCGCGCCTGTGAACGGCGCGAAAAACGGCACTTTTGCCTCGGTAGCCAGTGGCAAGGCCACGACGCTAGTGGGCGTGCCAATGTAGCCAAACAGCGCAAACACCCCATCCGCAATGAACTGCTTGGTGTTGGCTGCGCTGCGCTCTGGCTCGTACCCGTCATCAAGTTTGCGCAGTTCAATGGTTTTACCGTTGACGCCACCTTTTGAGTTAACACTGTCAAAATACAGCTTGGCACCTTCATAAAACTGTATGCCTAGCTGGGCTGCGGGGCCGCTAAAAGGCGCCGACTGACCCAGTATGATTTTGTTATCTGTTTGTGCCTCAGTGTTGTGTGTAAAAGCCATAGCTGCTAGGCTGGTAGCAATGCAAAATTGTCGGCGTAGGACCATGTCAGACTTTGATAGGTAAATTTATTCCAATCTTAATGTTAACAACAATTTGTAACAAATACTCTAATGGTTGACCAAATTATTCAAGCTCTAGAAACACGGCAAGTGCGTGGCGCATGCCCGCACGACTGCCCGGACACCTGCGCGTTGATTACCGATGTGCAGGGCGGTGTGGCGATTAAAGTGCACGGCAACCCAGCGCATGCGCATACGCACGGCACACTGTGCGCAAAGGTGTCTAAATACACCGAACGCACCTACCATGCAGAGCGTTTATTGCACCCGCTCAAACGGGTAGGGCCTAAAGGCTTGGGGCAGTTTAAGCAAGTGAGCTGGGACGATGCGTTGAGCGACATCGCTACGCGCCTGCAAAGCATCGCCGCGCGCAACCCACAGGCTATATTGCCCTACAGCTATGCAGGCACCATGGGGCTGGTGCAGGCCGAGGGCATGGCGGCGCGTTTTTTTAACCAACTGGGTGCCGCGCAACTCGACCGCACGATTTGCT
>JANOSN010000432.1:0-1905 GCA_031415895.1 Polaromonas sp.
CCCTAGCCTAGCTTCTTGTCTCCACCGCTCCCTGCGCCATACCCGTGGCAAGGTGATTTTTTTGTACCTTGTAGTTTTGTTTTGTCCTTGTATTGCGCCTATTTGGTGCCATATCTTGGGTACGCACTAAGGGTTGCAAGTTTCGAGTTTCGATTTTTTTGTGAGGAATCTATGGCCACTAAGCCCGTGAAAAAACCCGCCGCAAAACCGGCACCCAAAGCTGCATCGCCCAAAGCTGCCCCACCCCAAGCCAAGGCCAAAGCCCCCGCTCCTGCACCCGCCGTGAAAGCTAAACCCTCAGTGCCTACATCTAAAGCCCCAACTTCTAAAACTCCCGCTGCCAAACCCGCTGCTAAGCCTGCCGCACCTGCTGCAAAAGCCGCCGCGCCAACCGCAGTACCTGCGGCCAAGCTAGCTGCAAAATCAGCCAAGCCAGCAGCCAAAGCGCCTGCCGCTAAGCCTGTGCTAAAGCCTGGCGACCGTATCCCCGGTAAACGCGGCCCCAAGCCTAAGGGCAACATCAACGGCACGCCTGATCCGGAAGATATTGACCTGTCTGACCTAGAGCCTGAAGTGCCTGTAGCGCCGCTGGTGGACGCAAATGGCGAAAAAATCAAACCATTGCGCATGAAGCTGTCCAAGGCGAAAGAACGCGCCCTGATGAAAGAATTTGGCCTAGACGACACCGTTTTGTCTGAAGAAGACATGTCCAAGCGCCGCCTGCGCCTGAAAGCGCTGATCACCTTGGGCAAAACGCGCGGCTACTTAACCCACGGCGAGATTTCTGACCACTTACCCGACAAGCTGGTCGACGCTGAAACCCTGGACGTTGTGCACTCATTGCTCAACGACATGGGCGTGGCCGTGTATGAACAAACGCCTGATGCCGAAACCTTGCTGCTGAACAACAACGCGCCCACCGCGGCCAGCGTAGAAGAAGCCGAAGAAGAAGCTGAAGCCGCCTTGAGCACCGTAGACAGCGAATTTGGCCGCACCACCGACCCCGTGCGCATGTACATGCGCGAGATGGGCACGGTCGAGCTGCTGACGCGCGAAGGCGAGATTGAGATTGCCAAGCGCATTGAAGGCGGCTTGATGGTGATGATGGAGGCGATCTCCAACAGCCCCGCCACTATCCAAGAAATTTTCAACATGATGCAAGAGATCTCCGACGGCAAAGTCGTGATCTCTGCTGTGGTGGACGGCTTTAGCAACCCCAACGAGGCCGATGACTTTGTGGCCGAAGAGGACTTTGACGTGTACGACGAAGCCGACGACGACGACGGCAAAGGCGGCTCCAAGGCCATGACCAAAAAGCTGGAAGAGCTCAAAGTTGAGTCCTTCCGCCGCTTTGAAGTGCTGCGCGGTTTGTTTGAAAAGCTGCACAAAATCTATGATAAAGAAGGTTACGGCACACCAGCGTATGTCAAGGCGCAAAAGCAAGTCACTGAAGACTTGATGCTGATTCGCTTTACCGCCAAAAGCATTGAAAAGCTGTGCGACCTAGTGCGCGGCCAGGTGGCCGATGTACGCAAAAAAGAGCGCGAGCTGCGCCGCATTATTGTGGACAAGTGCCATTACCCACAGGCTGACTTTGTCAAAGAATTTTCGGGCCGCGACAAAAACAACGCTAAAGTCGCCTCGCATTTACTCGACCAAAAATGGATTGAAAAGCAAGCCGCCGCTGGCAAGGCATGGTCTACCACCATGGGCCGCTACATTCCGCCAGTGCAAGAACTGCAGCAAAAGCTGATGGACCTGCAAAACCGCGTGGTAGTGCCACTGGATGAGCTCAAAGACATTAACAAGCGCATGAACGACGGCGAGCGCGGCTCACGTGCGGCCAAGAAAGAAATGATCGAGGCCAACCTGCGCTTGGTCATTTCTATTGCTAAAAAGTACACC
>JANOSN010000433.1:0-6144 GCA_031415895.1 Polaromonas sp.
TGCGGCTTGTTGCAATCGCCAATCGCGCGCACAGCACGTGTGTTGTCCGCTCTGGCAGAAAAGAAAGGTGTTGCAGCTTAAGGCTGTGCATCCGATCAACTGAAAAACTTTTAGGAAAATCAAAATGGCATTCGATAAAGACGCATTTTTGACCGCGCTAGACAGCATGTCGGTCATGGAACTCAACGAACTGGTGAAAGCCATCGAAGAGAAATTTGGCGTAAGCGCCGCTGCAATGTCCGCTCCCGCAGCTGGCGGCGCAGCTGGCGGTGGCGCTGCTGCCGCTGAAGAGAAGACCGAGTTCAACGTAATGTTGCTCGAAACTGGCGCTAACAAAGTGTCGGTTATTAAAGCAGTACGTGAAATCACGGGCTTAGGCTTGAAAGAAGCCAAAGACCTGGTGGACGCGGCTCCTAAGGCTGTCAAAGAGGGCATGCCTAAGGCCGATGCTGAAGCAGCCAAGAAGAAGCTCGAAGAAGCTGGCGCCAAGGCCGAACTCAAGTAATTGGGTGAGTGCTCAAGGCTGGAGGCTCTCACACAGCCCTCAGCTTTTGGTGTTTATACGACACCACTTACAAGAGCGATAAAGCGCTTGTAAGAGAACACAGAAAAGCACCGCTTAGCGATGGTTTTCTGTGTTCTCTGACGTGACTGCAGAGACATTCTTGGTTCGGGCTTTGTGCAACGCAAAGCCGTCCGCCAACGGTTGGTAGTGGCCAACCGCCAAGGTTTGTGATGCCTATGATGGGTTGAGCAAGCATGCCAGTCGCCTTTAGACCTCACCACACCCGGAGATCTCATGGCCAACGCTACAAGTTATTCCTATACCGAGCGCAAGCGCATCCGAAAAAATTTTGGAACACGCGACGAAGTTCTTGAAATTCCATATTTGCTACAAATGCAAAAAGATGCGTACACCGTATTTTTGCAAGCTGGCATTTCATCCCAAAAACGTATAGACGAGGGCCTGCAAGCAGCATTTACTGCTGCTTTCCCTATCGTCTCGCACAACGGTTTTGTGGAGATGAAATTCCTTGAGTACAACTTGGCCAAGCCCGCATTCGACGTACGCGAATGTCAAACCCGTGGTTTGACATTCGGTTCTGCTGTGCGCGCCCGCGTGCAGTTGATCATTTATGACCGCGAGTCGTCTACACCGCAGTCCAAGGTGATTAAAGAAGTTAAGGAGCAAGAAGTCTACATGGGTGAAGTGCCCTTGATGACCGAGAAGGGCTCTTTCATCATCAACGGCACTGAGCGCGTGATCGTGTCCCAGTTACACCGTTCGCCTGGCGTGTTCTTTGAGCATGACAAGGGCAAGACCCACAGCTCAGGCAAGCTATTGTTCTCGGCACGTATTATTCCTTATCGCGGTTCTTGGCTCGATTTTGAATTCGACCCTAAAGACGTACTCTACTTTCGTGTAGATCGCCGCCGCAAGATGCCAGTGACGATTTTGCTCAAAGCGATCGGCATGAATCCCGAATCGATTTTGGCGAACTTCTTTGTGTTCGACAACTTCCGTTTAATGGACAGCGGCGCGCAGATGGAGTTTGTCTCCGAGCGTTTGCGTGGTGAAGTCGCGCGTTTTGACATTACCGATAAAGCAGGCAAGGTCGTAGTTGCTAAAGACAAGCGCGTTACTGCACGTCACACCCGCGAACTAGAGCAATCTAATACTACGCACATCAGCGTGCCAGAAGACTTCTTGGTAGGTCGGGTGATTGCTCGCAACATGGTGGATGCCGAGACCGGTGAAATTATTGCGAAAGCCAACGAAGAACTAACGGAAGCCTTGTTGAAAAAACTACGTGCTGCTGGTGTTAAAGACTTGCAATGCATCTACACCAACGAACTCGACCAAGGCGCGTACATGTCGCAGACCTTGCGCGTGGACGAGACAGTGGATGATTTTGCCGCTCGTGTAGCCATTTACCGCATGATGCGCCCAGGCGAGCCGCCGACAGAGGATGCTGTACAAGCACTTTTCCACCGTCTGTTCTACAACCCAGACACGTATGATTTATCGCGCGTAGGTCGCATGAAGTTCAATGCCAAAGTCGGTCGCAGTGAGTCGACTGGCGACATGGTGTTGTCGAACGAAGATATTTTGGCCGTCGTGAAGATCTTGGTAGATTTGCGCAATGGCCGTGGTGAAGTGGACGATATCGACCACTTGGGTAACCGCCGCGTTCGTTGTGTGGGCGAGCTGGCTGAAAACCAGTACCGTACGGGTTTGGCACGTATCGAAAAAGCTGTAAAAGAGCGTTTGGGTCAGGCTGAGCAAGAGCCGCTGATGCCGCACGATTTGATCAATAGCAAGCCAATTTCTGCCGCACTGAAAGAATTTTTCGGCGCATCGCAGCTGTCGCAGTTCATGGACCAAACCAACCCATTGTCTGAGATCACTCATAAGCGTCGTGTTTCGGCCCTTGGCCCTGGCGGTTTGACCCGCGAGCGTGCAGGCTTTGAAGTACGTGACGTACATGTGACCCACTACGGTCGCGTATGTCCGATCGAGACTCCAGAAGGCCCGAACATTGGTCTGATCAACTCATTGGCTTTGTACGCACGTTTAAATGAGTATGGCTTTATCGAAACACCGTACCGCCGTGTGAAAGATAGCAAGGTCACCAGCGAAATTGATTACTTATCTGCTATAGAAGAAGGTAAATACGTTATCGCGCAAGCCAACACCGTTTTGGACAAAGATGGCATCTTAACGGGTGAGCTGATTTCTGCACGCGATAAAGGTGAGTCCGTATTGGTGGGCGCTGAAGCCATCCAGTACATGGACGTATCGCCGTCACAGATAGTATCTGTTGCCGCATCTTTAGTGCCGTTCTTGGAGCACGATGATGCTAACCGCGCCTTGATGGGTGCGAACATGCAGCGTCAAGCCGTGCCTATTTTGCGTCCTGAAAAAGCGCTGGTAGGTACGGGCATTGAGCGCGTATCCGCGATAGACTCAGGCACCGTTGTAACAGCTACCCGTGGCGGTGTGGTGGACTACGTAGACGCGACACGTATCGTGGTTCGCGTAAACGACAAAGAAGCGCAAGCAGGCGAAGTGGGCGTAGATATCTACAACCTGATTAAGTACCAGCGTTCTAACCAAAACACCAATATCCACCAGCGTCCAATCGTCCAGCGCGGCGACAAGATTGCCAAAGGTGATGTGGTAGCTGACGGTGCGTCTACCGACTTGGGTGAATTGGCTTTGGGCCAAAACATGCTGGTCGCGTTTATGCCATGGAACGGCTACAACTTTGAAGACTCGATTTTGATCAGCGAGCGTGTGGTGTCGGAAGACCGCTACACCTCGATCCACATCGAAGAACTGGTAGTCATGGCGCGTGACACCAAGCTGGGTGCTGAAGAAATTACCCGCGACATACCTAACCTGTCTGAGCAGCAGCTCAATCGTTTGGATGAGTCTGGCATTATCTACGTGGGTGCCGAAGTGCAGCCAGGCGATACGCTGGTCGGTAAAGTTACGCCTAAGGGGGAGACCACGCTCACGCCAGAAGAAAAATTGCTACGTGCAATCTTCGGTGAAAAAGCTAGCGATGTGAAAGACACATCGCTGCGCGTAGACCAGGGTTCGCAAGGCACCGTGATCGACGTGCAAGTGTTCACCCGTGAAGGCATCGTGCGCGACAAGCGTGCTCAGCAAATTATTGATGACGAACTCAAGCGTTTCCGTTTGGATTTGAATGATCAGTTACGCATCGTAGAAGCTGACGCGTTTGACCGTATTGCTAAGCTGCTTGAAGGCAAAGTCGCCAATGGTGGCCCCGCTAAGCTGGCCAAAGGTACCAAAATTGACAAAGCCTACTTGGCATCAATTGAAAAATACCACTGGTTTGACGTGCGTCCTGCAGACGACGAAGTGGCCAACCAACTCGAGTCAATTAAGAACTCCTCAGAGCAAACGCGTCACAGTTTTGATCTAGCGTTTGAAGAAAAGCGTAAAAAGCTCACCCAAGGTGACGAGTTGCCAGCAGGTGTGCTCAAGATGGTCAAGGTTTACTTGGCAGTCAAGCGCCGCTTGCAACCTGGCGACAAAATGGCAGGTCGCCACGGTAACAAAGGTGTGGTGTCTAAGATCGTTCCGGTCGAAGACATGCCTTATATGACTGACGGTACACCGTGTGATATCGTGCTTAATCCTCTAGGCGTGCCATCGCGCATGAACGTGGGCCAGGTGCTGGAAGTGCACTTGGGCTGGGCAGGCAAGGGCATTGGTCAACGTATTGGCGATATGCTGCAAGAGCAGGCCAAAGCGGCCGAACTGCGTAAATACCTTGAAGGTATTTACAACGCATCCGGACGCAAAGAAGATTTAAGCAAAATCTCTGATTCTGAAATCACTGAAATGTCACATAACTTGGTAGGTGGTATGCCGTTTGCCACGCCTGTGTTTGACGGTGCTTCAGAAGAAGAAATTCGTACCATGCTGAAGTTGGGTTACCCAGACGCAGTAGCCAAAGCCAAAGGCCTCACGGCCACGCGCACACAGGCATATTTGTTTGATGGACGTAC
Source organism: Polaromonas sp. (assembly GCA_031415895.1). Lineage (GTDB taxonomy): Bacteria > Pseudomonadota > Gammaproteobacteria > Burkholderiales > Burkholderiaceae_C > JAAFIP01. Next base: position 4,546 of record JANOSN010000433.1, read on the forward strand.
TGGTGAGCAATTTGAGCGTCCAGTGACTGTAGGCTATATGCATGTGTTGAAGTTGCACCACCTGGTCGACGACAAGATGCACGCACGCTCTACTGGCCCGTACAGCTTGGTTACTCAGCAGCCGCTGGGTGGCAAGGCGCAGTTTGGCGGTCAGCGTTTCGGCGAGATGGAAGTGTGGGCGCTAGAAGCGTACGGCGCTGCTTACACTTTGCAGGAAATGTTAACTGTTAAATCCGATGACGTGCAAGGCCGTACCAAGGTGTACGAAAGCATTGTCAAAGGTGAGCACACCATCACCGCAGGTATGCCCGAATCGTTCAACGTCTTGGTCAAGGAAATTCGTTCCTTGGGCATCGACATTGAACTCGAACGCTCTTAATACAACAGAAGGAAAGAATCAGTATGAAATCTTTACTCGACCTGTTTAAACAGTTTACGCCCGATGAGCATTTCGATGCTATCCGCATCGGTATTGCATCACCAGAGAAGATTCGTTCTTGGTCTTTTGGCGAAGTCAAAAAACCTGAAACGATTAACTATCGCACCTTCAAGCCTGAGCGCGATGGTCTGTTTTGTGCCAAGATTTTTGGCCCTATCAAAGACTATGAGTGCTTGTGCGGTAAGTACAAACGCTTGAAGCACCGTGGTGTGATTTGCGAGAAGTGCGGCGTTGAAGTCACTCAAACCAAAGTACGCCGCGAGCGCATGGGTCACATCGACTTGGCTGCACCTTGCGCGCACATCTGGTTCTTGAAATCACTGCCATCACGTTTGGGCCTAGTGCTCGACATGACTTTGCGCGACATTGAGCGCGTGTTGTATTTTGAAGCCTATGTGGTGACCGACCCTGGCATGACGCCGCTGAAAAAATTCAGCATCATGACGGAAGATGATTTCGATGCCAAAGAAAAAGAGTACGGCGATGAATTCACGGCCAAGATGGGCGCTGAAGGCATTCAAGAACTTTTGGCTGGCATTGATCTGGACTCTGAAATTGAGAAGCTGCGCAACGACCTGACCGGCTCTGAAGTCAAGATCAAGAAAAATGCCAAGCGACTTAAAGTTCTTGAAGCGTTCAAGAAATCTGGTATGAAGCCGCAGTGGATGGTCATGGAAGTGTTGCCAGTGCTGCCGCCTGATCTGCGTCCGTTGGTGCCTTTGGATGGAGGTCGTTTTGCGACCTCTGACCTGAACGACCTGTATCGTCGCGTGATCAACCGCAACAGCCGTCTGCGCCGTTTGCTCGAACTCAAAGCGCCTGAGATCATTGCACGCAACGAAAAGCGCATGCTACAAGAAGCCGTGGACAGCTTGCTGGACAACGGCCGTCGCGGCAAGGCGATGACGGGCGCCAACAAGCGTGCACTCAAGTCGCTGGCCGACATGATCAAAGGCAAGAGTGGTCGTTTCCGCCAGAACTTGCTGGGCAAGCGCGTGGACTACTCTGGTCGCTCTGTGATTGTGGTGGGCCCAACACTCAAGCTGCACCAGTGCGGTCTACCTAAATTAATGGCTTTGGAATTGTTCAAGCCCTTCATCTTCGCGCAGCTAGAATCTCGCGGTATTGCTACCACCATCAAAGCTGCTAAGAAAGAAGTC
>JANOSN010000434.1:0-1144 GCA_031415895.1 Polaromonas sp.
GGGCGCAACACGTGGATTGACCAAGCCCAAGTGCAGTTAGCAGAATATTTTTCAGGCCAACGCCGCTTGTTTGATGTGCCGCTAGACCTGAGCGCAGGCACGGCGTTTCAGCAATCAGTATGGCGCGCCATATTGGCCATACCTATGGGCCAAGTGGTCAGCTACGGCTGTATTGCGCACAGCTTAAACAACCCAGCCGCCGTGCGCGCCGTGGGCGCTGCCACAGGGCGCAACCCCGTAGGCATCATCGTGCCGTGCCACCGCGTGGTGGGCGCTACCGGGGCACTCACAGGCTATGCGGGCGGGATAGATCGTAAGATTGCGCTGCTGCAGTTAGAAGGCGCAAACACTGTGCCGTTGCAAAACGCACCAGCTCAGCAACTGCAAGCATCTTTGGTATAGTTTTATCCATCAAATATGCCGGTAGTACAAGTATTTACTGCTCAAGCAGCTATTATTTTTATAGTGTAAACATTTCATGCCAACAGCTACCGCGTTTGAGTTTGTCCTGCTAGCCGCCATCTGGGGCGCCTCGTTTTTGTTAATGAAAATGGGGGCATCTGAGTTTGGCCCATTTGCTACGGCGTTTTTAAGGGTGTTGATGGCATCGCTATTTTTACTGCCACTACTAGCCTGGCGCGGCCAAGTGGGTGCGCTGCGGGCCAAGTGGGGTCGCATCTTGGCGGTGGGTGCGCTTAACAGTGGCATTCCGTTTGTGCTGTTTGGTTTTGCCGTGCTGCATATCAACACCGGCTTGACATCTATTTTGAATGCCACTACCCCGCTGTGGGGCGCGGTGGTGGCGTGGCTTTGGCTGCGCGACAAGCCTACCCCTATTCGCGTACTAGGCTTGGTCATTGGCTTCGCTGGTGTGGCTGCGCTGGCGTGGGACAAAGCTACTTTCAAAGCTGGCGCAGCATCACCGGGTTTGGCCGTGCTGGCCACACTAGCAGCTACCTTGTGCTACGGTATTGCAGCTAGTTTTACTAAAAAATATATGGCTGGCGTGCCGCCCTTGGCCAGCGCCACGGGCAGCCAAATTGGTGCAACCCTGTTTTTACTTATCCCGGCCGCCGCCCACTTGCCTGCGCAAACACCCTCGATGAACGCATGGCTGGCTGTCGCCGTGCTGGCCTTGCTGTGC
>JANOSN010000435.1:0-2433 GCA_031415895.1 Polaromonas sp.
ACAATAATATACTTTATACATAGTACCACCACCTGTAGCAGCAGAACGAGCTGGAGCTGCAGCAGCTTCTGGCTTAGCCTCAGCAGAAGCGGGTGCTGCTGTAGCAGTAGATGTTGTTGCAGTTTGGGCCAAGGCCAAGCCAGTGCCGCCCAGCAGCGCAAAACCCAAGGCAAGGCAAGCAAATAGTTTTTTCATAATCAAGTTCTCTTATTTGTCTGGGGAATGATCAAAGTGCTTCTTTGCCGGTTTCGCCGGTACGGATGCGCACCACCTGCTCTAGGTCATAGACAAAAATTTTGCCATCGCCAATTTTGCCGGTGCGTGCTGCACCTTCAACAGCTTCGATCACGCGCTCCACCAAGTCGTCAGACACGGCTGCTTCAATTTTGACCTTAGGCAAAAAATCCACCACATACTCTGCACCACGGTACAGTTCAGTGTGGCCTTTTTGGCGACCAAAGCCTTTAACCTCAGTCACAGTAATACCCTGTACGCCCATGCCCGAGAGTGCTTCGCGCACCTCGTCGAGTTTGAACGGTTTAATGATGGCGGTAACCAGTTTCATATGCAGTACCTTTGTAGTTCAGGGCCGAGATTAGAAGTTTTTCTTGATAGACAAGACCAAGCCAGATTTACCCAGGTTTTTGCCACCCGGGCTTGCGTAGGCCAATGAGTTCAAATTGCCTGCGACATCTGTCTTAGCATCTGTACCCACCACAGCAGCACTGAGCACCAAACCGTCGATGTCTTTGTTGACTGTTAACGCATAGTCGTTGTATGAATAGTCGCCGAATTTCTTGACCTCTTGACGGCCGATATGCGGCACTACTGACCAACCACTACCCAAGTCAAAGTTGGCACTCAAATCCAAATAGCCACTGCCTTTAGAGTTGTTTGTGGCGCTACGAAAACCAAACAAATTGCTTAAAGAATGTGAGTACTTTGCAGTGACAGGCCCCACCGTAACGGCACCATACAGCTCAAGCGTATTGGCGTTAGCTGCACCTGAAATATTGGCGTATTTGTTACCGGGGTAAAAATACTGCAGGGCACCTACGTCGTAGCTGACTGTGCCGGCGGTGCCTTTGTAGCCACCGTATACATCCAGCTCTAGTGGTGAGCTGCCCGTATCTACATTAGCCAAGGTTGATGCACACGCATCTTTGATCCAACTGATCGTCGAGGCCCAAGCGCCTACGTAAATACCGTTCTTTAAAGCCAAATCTAGCCCACCTTGCACTGCGGGCTTTAGGCGCGATTGCGACAGACCTCGGTAGCGGTAGTCAGTGGTTGCGCCTACGTTGAATGACAACGTGTAGTCCGGCTCAGGTGCCTTGGTTTGCGCAACAGCCGCACCAGTTGATAAACATAGGGCACATACGGCGAAGGAGATGAGATTAATTTTCATTGGATATCCTGGGTAAAAACGGGTTGAGCGCGGATTTATAAACGTGCTGTACGTGCAATGCAGCACAAAACGTGCCATGCAGCTTAGTTAATAGTTGCAGGCTTAGTCTGTACAAATAGAAATAACTGTATTAAATTACAGTTATTTGTAGGTCAAATTAAAATGCAACGCGTTGTTACTTCAATGGCAACCGATTTTGAAATTATTTATGCACTGTTTTAGGGATTAGATTCATGTCAGGCTTTGCTTTGGTGCATTCTCGTGCGATTTTAGGATTAACCGCTCCTTTGGTGCAGGTTGAAGTGCATTTGGCCAATGGTTTGCCCAGCTTTACTTTGGTGGGTTTGGCCGATACAGAAGTCAAAGAGGCGCGCGAAAGGGTACGTTCGGCGATTATTAATGCTGGCTTGGATTTTCCCAACAATAAAAAAATTGTGGTGAATTTGGCGCCTGCTGACTTGCCCAAAGATTCGGGGCGGTTTGATTTACCTATAGCCATAGGAATTTTGGCAGCCAGCGGGCAGATACAAGCCAGCCGGCTCAATGGCTACGAGTTTGCAGGTGAGTTATCTTTGTCTGGCGAATTGCGGCCAGTGCGGGGAGCGCTAGCGATGGCTCTGGCCAGCTCGCACCAGACCAACACACATGAACTAAGCGGCATGCACATTGCAGCTGCCGCCCCCATTCGCTTAGTTTTGCCTGCAGCTAGCGCCGCAGAAGCAGCCTTGGTTCCAGACGCACAGATTTACGCTGCAAAACACCTGTTGGACGTTGTAGCGCAATTCTTACCTATCAGTACTGCTGGAGATGAATCACAAACCAATGCGCCTCAAGAGCCTTGGACACGGGTAGCCTTTGCAGCACCCGTCATCAAGCCACATCTGCGTGACATGCAAGATGTCAAAGGCCAAAGCGGTGCCAAGCGTGCTTTAGAAATTGCTGCAGCTGGAGGGCACAGTGTGTTGATGGTGGGGCCGCCCGGTTCAGGCAAGTCGATGCTGGCACAGCGCTTTGCCGGCTTGCTG
>JANOSN010000436.1:0-1210 GCA_031415895.1 Polaromonas sp.
TTCTTTGTCTGATTTTTCTTTATCCGCTTTGATTTTTGCAGCTTTGTCTGCTGCTATTTTGTCAGCAGCAGTTTTGTCCGCTTTGGCTTTGTCCGCAGTGCTAATAGCTGCAGCAGCCACAGCAGCTGCGCCAGCTACAGCAACTCCAGTTGCTATAGATTTAGTAGCTGATTGAGCAGAAGATGCTTGGACTTCAGGCTTTTTCTCAGGTGTTTTAGCCACTGACGGGGTATTAGTGATGATTTCTTCTTTGCCCGACAAGCTGGCCGCATCGTCTACTTTAGCTGCCGCTGCTGGTGCAGAACTAGCAGGTGTGCCACTGGGCAACTGCAGTGGTTTGACCTTGGCTTTGTCGGGGATGTCGATAGGAATATCCACCGGCACCGAGCGGGGCTGGCTGTCAAACAACATAGGAAAGCCCACCACACCGGCCAACACCAACACCACCGACCCTACCAGCCTGAACAGTGCACGCCTGCGCATGGCGTCAACACTCTCGGTAGGCCCCTGCTGTGTTTTAACGCTGTCGTCTTGTTTGCCAAATTTAAACCAAGCCATGAAGACCTTTGCTGTTATGCGGTGCGCGGCGCTAATGTTGCGACGAAAATTACTGCTGTATGGATGGTGCGTCGGATGATGCACCCAAGTGTTTGGCGTTCAGCCGGGGGGTGCCTTTTTGCAGCACACCGCCCACGGTGTAGAACGACCCAAACACCACGATTCTATCGGTTGGCTCGGCTACTGCCACCGCAGCGTCTAACGCAGCTTGTGGCGAGGTGTAAGTTTGGCTGCTGACGTCTTGGCGCTGGTTTTGTGCTGTCCACAGGGTTTGCAGCGCCAGCGCGGTGGCAGCACGGGCGGTGGGCAGGTCGGTAAAGTACCATTTGTCGATCATGGGGGACACCTTGGGCCACATATTAGCCAAGTCTTTGTCGGCCATGGCGCCAAACACAGCATGCGTGGTGGGGTAAAAACCCATCGCGTCCAGGTTAGCTGCCAGCGCGGCCACCGAATGCGGGTTGTGCGCTACGTCTAGCACCAGCGCGGGCTGACCGGGCACGATTTGAAAACGCCCCGGCAGCTCCACAAACGCAAAGCCGTTGCGCACGGCCTGCGCTGTCACGGGCAGCTGCTCGCGCATTGCCGTAATGGCGGCCAGCACGCCACTGGCATTCATCAGCTGGTTAGCTCCGCGCAGCGCAGGGTAGGC
>JANOSN010000437.1:0-1973 GCA_031415895.1 Polaromonas sp.
CGCACTTTTAAAGGCCACCCGGCCGATAAAAAAGTGGTGAAGAAGTAAGGAGCCGCACATGGAAACTAAAGCATCTCTGCGCGGTGTGCGCCTCTCGGTCGACAAAGGCCGTTTGGTAGCTGACCTGATTCGCGGCAAAAAAGTGGACCACGCTTTGAACATTCTCAATTTCACGCAGAAAAAAGCTGCTGGTATCGTGAAGAAAGTGTTGGACTCTGCTATCGCTAACGCTGAACACAATGACGGCGCTGATATCGACGAGTTGAAGGTGAAAACCATCTACGTCGAACAAGGCACCACATTGAAGCGTTTTACCGCCAACGCCAAAGGCCGCGGCAACCGTATCAGCAAGCCTACCTGCCACATTTATGTGGTTGTTGGTAACTGAAAGGACTGAAATACTATGGGACAAAAAATCCACCCAACCGGTTTCCGTCTGTCGGTCAGCCGTAATTGGTCTAGCCGTTGGTACGCAAGCAACTCTGATTTTGCTGGCATGCTGGCAGAAGACATTAAAGTACGTGAATACCTCAAAGCAAAGTTGAAAAACGCTGCTGTATCTCGCGTGCTGATCGAGCGACCCGCTAAAAATGCCCGCATCACTATTTTCTCGGCACGCCCGGGCGTGGTGATCGGTAAAAAAGGTGAGGACATCGAGCTGTTGAAGAAAGACTTGGCCGCTAAGTTGGGCGTGCCAGTGGCAGTGAACATCGAAGAAGTGCGCAAGCCCGAGATCGATGCCAAGCTGATCGCTGACAGCATCACCCAGCAGCTAGAAAAGCGCATTATGTTCCGCCGTGCCATGAAACGCGCCATGCAAAACGCTATGCGTTTGGGCGCCCAAGGCATCAAGATCATGTCCGCTGGTCGCTTAAACGGTATCGAGATTGCACGTACCGAGTGGTACCGCGAAGGCCGTGTGCCACTGCACACTCTCCGCGCTGACATCGACTACGGCACCTCGGCAGCATCGACCACCTACGGCATTATTGGCGTGAAAGTTTGGGTCTACAAGGGTGATACCTTGGGCCGTAACGATCTGCCAGCTGTCGAGACACCACGCCCAGACGAAGAGCGCAAGCCTCGCGGCCCGCGTCGTGATGGCCCTGGCGGTCGTCCATCTGGTGATCGTCCACCTGCACGCGGCGCACGCCGTCCTGCGGGCACGAACACCGCCCCGGCTGATGGCAGCGATAAGCCTGCTGAAGCCGTTACTACCACCGTTAAGCGCGTACGTAAAGTCGCGCCGGCCGCAACAGCCGACGGAAAAGGAGAATAAACATGCTGCAACCCGCTCGTCGGAAATACCGCAAAGAGCAAAAAGGCCGTAACACCGGTGTCGCCACCCGTGGCGCGACCGTTGCTTTCGGTGATTTTGGTCTCAAATCCACTGATCGCGGCCGCCTCACAGCGCGCCAGATCGAAGCTGCACGTCGCGCGATCTCGCGTCACGTAAAGCGCGGTGGTCGTATCTGGATTCGTGTCTTCCCAGACAAGCCAATCTCTCATAAGCCTGCTGAAGTGCGTATGGGTAACGGTAAAGGAAACCCTGAGTACTACGTGGCTGAGATTCAGCCAGGTAAGGTTATCTATGAGATCAACGGTGTACCTGAGGCTCTGGCCCGTGAAGCTTTCACCTTGGCTGCTGCAAAGCTGCCCCTGCGCACCACATTTGTGGCACGCTTGATTGGTCAATAATTCAGGAGAGATAAGAAATGAACGCTACTGAATTACGCCAAAAAGATGTTGCTGGTTTGCAAACCGAAGTCAAAGAGCTGCAAAAAGCCCATTTTGGCATGCGCATGCAAAAAGCTACGCAACAATTGAACAACACGTCTCAGCTCAAAGTGGTCAAGCGCAGCATTGCTCGTGCAAAAACCATCCTTGCGCAAAAGCAAGCCGCTAAATAAAGGAGCACCAGATGACTGAAGCTAAAACTTCTCTAAAGCGCACCTTGATTGGCAAGGTTGTGA
>JANOSN010000438.1:0-6671 GCA_031415895.1 Polaromonas sp.
ATCGCTGCCATTTATGCCGCACAAGGCTACATTGTGGTGGCCCCTAACTACGCAGGTTACGAATCTTCCAAGCTGTCCTACCACCCTTACCTGAACGCCAAACAGCAATCGGGCGAAATGATCGACGCGCTGACTGCTGCACGCAAGTCATTTGCCAGTATCGGTGCCAACGCCAATGCCAAACTGTTTGTAGCTGGCTACTCACAAGGCGGCCACGTGTCAATGGCCACCCAGCGTGCGCTACAGGCTGCAGGCACACCGGTCACTGCAGGTGCACACCTGTCAGGCCCTTACAATTTGGGGACTTTTGGTGATGCGGTTTACGCAGGCAATGTGAATTTGGGCGCTACCATCTTCACGCCGCTGGTGACCACCAGCTTCCAAAAAGCTTATGGTAATTTGTACGCTTCGCCTAGCGAGATTTATGAGGATAAATTTGTTACTGGCATTGAAACACTGTTGCCCAGCACTACGCCTTTGAACGGCACCAGCACTGGTTTGCTAGAGACTGGCAAATTGCCTGCAACCTTCTTATTTGCAGGCACAGCATCCAGCCCACAGTTTGCACCGTTCTTTGGTACGCCTAACTTGATTAAAACCAGTTTTCGCCAAGCTGTACTGGCCGATATCGTAGCCAACCCCACCGCGCCAAAGCACCCGCTACGCGTAGCCTCAGTGGAAAACTCTTTGCTGAACTGGACGCCTAATAAGCCTATGCTTCTGTGCGGTGGCAACGGTGACCCCACTGTTTTCTTTGGAGTGAACACCACTGCAGCGAAAGCCTACTTCACGTCTAAAGGCGTGCCTGACCCTGTGGTTACCACGCTGGACGTAGACAGCGCGCCAACTAGTGCAGCCGATCCGTTTGCACTAGCCAAGGGTGGCTTTGGGCAACTTAAAGCAAAAACAGCAGCTGATGCAGCCGCTGCAGCTACTGCTGCTGGTAAAACTCCGCTAGAGGTTCAAATAGCGGCTGCTACTGCTGTAGTTCAGGCTTATCATGGCGGCTTAGTACCACCGTTCTGCCAAGCAGCTGCTAAGGGATATTTCTCGCAGTTCTGATCACCATTGGGCCTAGGGCCCAGCCCACTAATCGCAAAAGCCCTCTCATTCGCTAAGAATGAGAGGGCTTTTTTATAACAGCAATGTTGCCAAGCTGCGAGCTATCACTTTAGTGGCACGGCGCAAATCTTGCAGGTCAATATGCTCATCTGCACGCTTGGCGTTGCTCTCTAGCACGGTGCGCGGGCCAGCGCCGTAGATCACACCGGGAATGCCGCGCTCGCTATACAAGCGCACATCGGTGTACAGCGGCGTGCCTACTGCGGGTATGGGCTCGCCAAAGATAGCTTGACCATGCTGTTGGATAGCGGCCACCAAAGGCTGGTTGCCAGCCAATGGCACCATCGCGCGGGCTAGCAGCATGCGCTTGATGTCCACGGTAATGGCTTTGCCGCCGCGAGGTGGGTTAAACGATTTGGCGGCGGTTTGAATCACCTCGTGCAGTGTGGCCTCTACCTGGGCCGGGTCTTCTTCAGGGATCATGCGGCGGTCAAGTTTTAGCACCACCTTGCCTGGGATGACATTGGTGTTGGTGCCCCCTGCGATCAAGCCCACATTCAAATACGGGTGGCTAATGCCAGTGACCTTAGAGCTGACTTTAAGGTACTGCGTGTTCAGCGCGTACAGGGCGTTCAAAATATGCGTTGCGCCTTGTAGTGCGTCGGTACCACTGTCGGGGATGGCCGCGTGGCTCATGTCGCCGTGCACTGTCACTTCCAATTGCAAGCAGCCGTTATGCGCCACCACACACTGGTAGCTAAAACCTGCAGCAATCATCAAGTCAGGCTTGGTGTGGCCATGCTCTAGTAGCCAGCCGGGGCCTAATTCGCCGCCAAACTCTTCATCGTAGGTAAAGTGCAGCTCAACGGCCCCTTTGTTGGGCTTAGCGACGGCCTCTAGCGCACGCAGCGCGAAGGTGAAGGTAGAAAAATCACACTTGCTGACGGCAGATGCACGGCCGTAAAGTTTGCCGTTTTTGATCTCGCCACCGTAGGGGTCTGTGGTCCAGCCCTCACCGGGGGGCACGACATCACCGTGGGCATTCAGCGCAATAGTTTTACCGCCTGCGCCGTACTGCCTGCGCACGATCAGGTTAGTGATAGATTGCAAGCCTGCCGCATGCACATCTTGTGCGGGCATCACAAATTTTTTCGCTGGCAAGCCCATGCCTTCTAGTAATTGCGCTGTGCGCTCAGCATGCGGGGCATTGTCGCCCGGCGGGGTGTCTGTAGGCACGCGTACCAAAGCCTGCAAGAAAGCGACTTGCTCGTTAAAGTGGGCATCAACCCAAGCGTCTAGGTTTTGATGGATGGTCATAATTTCAATACTCAGCAGACAACTGCTGCAACAGATGGTTAAACGCGTCCAAAGCCAACTGCATGTCGTGGCTGGTGGTACTCTCAAGCGGGTTATGGCTGATGCCAGAATTTTCACCGCGTACAAACAGCATGGCCTGCTGCATGATTTCATGCAACTTCATCGCGTCATGCCCTGCGCCGCTGGGCATGCGGTGCACGGGCAGCCCGGCAGCAGCCACTGCACGCTCCCAGCGCGCTTGCAGTGCGGGGCCGCTAGGCGCGGCGCTGGCGCGCATGGTTTCTTCTAGGGTATAGCGCACGCCGCGATGGTTGCAGATGTACTGCAACTGCGCAAGTACATCGCTCTCTAGTGCATTGCGCTGCGCATCGGTGGGGGCGCGCAGGTCTAGGCTAAAGCTGCAGCGGCCGGGCACTACGTTAATTGACCCATTAGGCACCTGCAGCATGCCTATAGTGGCCACAGAATCACCGTCGCGCGCAGCGCGCTCTTCCATCCACACGCTTAGCTGCGCCAGCGCTGCAGCGGCGTCACGGCGGCGGTTCATGGGTGTCGTGCCTGCGTGCGAGGCTTGGCCTATCACTTCGCCCATATAGCGCACGCTGCCGTTGATCGAGGTGACCACGCCTAGCGGTAAGTTCAGGTCGTTAAGCACGGGCCCTTGCTCCACATGGATTTCAACAAACCCTAAATACTGCGCAGGGTTGCGCTGCAAGCTTTCAATGGCTTGCAGCAGCGTGGCTTTATCGTGCACACCGCCAGGTGCTTGTGACTGCAGCAGCACATCTAAGAGTAGTTGGCCCTGTGCGTCGCGTTGGTCCAACCAAGCTTTTTGAAAATGACCGGTCAATGCACCAGAGCCTAAAAACGTAGCTTTAAAACGCTGCCCCTCTTCTTCTGCAAACGCTACTACTTCAATGCCAAAGGGCAGACGTTGGCCTGCGCGGTGCAGCTGTTGCACTGCCATCATGGGTAAAAAGATGCCCAAGCGCCCGTCGTACTTGCCGCCGTTGCGTACCGTGTCGTAATGGCTACCCATAAGCAAATAAAGTGATGAAATAGCCTTGTAGTCCAAGTATTCATTACTTATATAGCTATTATTTTCATAGCGTCCTACCACATTACCCAAAACATCTATCGCTACCGAGTCAAAGCCACACTCACGCATTTGCTGGGCAATGGCCTGCGCGCAGGCGCGGTGTGCATCGGTCAGGTAGGTGACGGTAAGTTGGCCCGCTTCTTTATACTCAGGGTCGCTGTGCTGGGCTAGGGTTTCCTGCCAATCCCATAATTCATTGCCTTGAACTGGGTGCACGTTGAATTTATCAGCCAAGCGTATTTGTGCAATACGGTGGATGTTGCGCAAGCATTCTTGCTGCTCAAAGTCAGGATGCCCCTGCAAGCGCCGCTCAAAGGTGGCAATGATCTGCTGGCGGGTCAGCCCCACGCCCCGTGGGCCGCGTACGGCCAAGATAAATGGCCAACCAAATTTAGCGTTGTACTCGGCGTTAAGCTGTTGCAGCTGGGCAAACTGCGCAGGGCTGCATTGGGTTAGCCCCGCTTTGCTTTGCTCTTGCGCAGATTCGGCGGTAAGTGACTGGCTGACCATGGCCTTGCCTGCAAGCTCAGGGTGAGCGCGGATCAAGGCCAGTTGCTGTTCAGTGCTGGCCTGGGTGACAGCTTGGGCGCAGGCGTGTTCTAAGGCCGCTAAACTGCCAAACGGCCGCTGAGCCAAGGCCTGCTGCGCTACCCAAGGCGAATGCTCATAGAGGCCCTCTAGCATCTGCAGGGCCTGCGGCAAGGGTGCAGCGTTAAGCTGCGCTAGTGTGATGGTGGTCATGCTGCTTTATGGTGTGTGTGCCAGTGCTGCGCAATATCCATGCGCTTGCACACCCACACATGGCTGTGCTGGGCAATGTGGTCTAAAAATCGCTGCAGCGCGGCAATACGGCCCGGGCGGCCCAGCAAGCGGCAATGCATGCCAATGCTCATCCTCTTGGGGGCGTTCAAGCCGTTAGGGTCACCCTCGGCATACAGTGCGTCAAAAGTGTCTTTGAGATACTGGTAAAACGGATCAGCATGCGAGTAGCCCTGCGGTAGCGAAAACCGCATGTCGTTGCAGTCTAGCGTGTAGGGCACGATCAGTTGCAGCGCATCAGTGCCATCGGTTTTGCGCAGTTTCATCCAAAACGGCAGGTCATCACCGTAGTAGTCGCTGTCATAGACTAAGCCGCCCATGTCGGCCACCAAGCGGTGGGTGTTGGGGCTGTCGCGCCCGGTGTACCAGCCCATGGGCACATCGCCTTGCAGCGTACGCATGATGCGGATGGCCTCTTGCATGTGGGCGCGCTCTACTTCCTCGGGCAAGTTTTGATAGGCAATCCACTTCAGGCCGTGGCAAGCTATCTCATGGCCCAGCGCTTGAAAAGCCGCCATTACTTCAGGGCTGCGCTGCAAAGCACTGGCCACACCAAACACAGTCAGTGGCAATTTGCGCTGCTCAAACTCTCGCAAGATGCGCCACACCCCAACACGCGAGCCATATTCGTAAATACCGTCCATGCTCATGTGCCGTGCAGCAAAGCTGGCTGGGTTGAACATTTCAGACAAGAAAGTTTCACTACCCGCATCCCCATGCAGGACATGATTTTCACCACCTTCTTCGTAGTTCAGTACAAACTGCACCGCAATGCGCGCGCCTGCGGGCCAGCGGGCGTGGGGCACGCTGCGGCCATAGCCCGCCATGTCGCGCGGATAGGGCTGCGTACTGTCGTAGATGTGGTGGTTAGTCATGCTAGCGCCTCTGTCACATCGTGGCTGGGTATTTTGCGCTGCAGGCTCAGGCTATTCTCCACATTGTGCAGATGCTCTTGCATACGCTGCACCGCCAGCGCTTCGTCACCAGCTTCTATCGCATCGACCAAGGCTTGGTGCTCATTGGCCGAATGCTCTGCAGCCTGGTCACTTTGGTACATCAGCATAATCAAAGCACAACGCGAAACCAAACCCTCTAGCAGCTGGGCCAACACCTCATTACCCAGCAGGCGGGCCATTTCCACATGAAAATCGCCCAACTCATGCACGCGTGCATTAGCATCCGCGTCACGCAAAGCCTTGCGCTCGAATTGAATGTGTTCTCGCAAGGCCTTGATGTGGGCAGGTGTAGCAGCGGCCACCAGGTCACGGGTCATTTGCGATTCAAGCATGCGGCGCACCGCAAAAATTTGATTCGCCTCTTGCATAGACGGTCTAGCGACAAAAGCACCCCGTGCAGGCTCCATCACAATCAAATGGTTTTGTGCCATTTGAAACAATGCTTGGCGCACCAGTGTGCGAGATACCCCAAAATGATCTGCAAGTTTTTGCTCCACCAGCTTAGCACCCGGTTGCAAACGGTGCTCCACAATCGCCCGGGTGAGCGATTGCACAATGGTATGGGTAGGGCTGTGCATGGTGCAGTAACGGTGTATTTGAAGGTAGCTTGAAAATTGTATACTGCTTAGCGTACAAAACAGAACCTACGCAAACTAAGGAGCTTCATGGGCTTATCCACTCACGTACTGGACACCATGCACGGCCAGCCCGCCGCAGGCATGCAGGTACAACTGCATGCATTGCATGGTGGCCAGTGGCAATCAATGCGGTCACTCACACTAAATGCCGATGGCCGCAACCCGGATGGCCTTTTGCTAAGCAATACCGAACTGCAAACAGGACAATATCGCCTGTGCTTCAGCGTAGCAGGCTATTTTCATGAGCGCGGAGTCTTACTGCCGCAGCCGCCATTTTTAGATGTAGTGCAAATAGACTTTGGTATTGCCGATATCACGAAGCATTACCACGTGCCATTGTTATGCACGCCTTGGAGCTATTCCACTTACAGAGGAAGCTGATAAATTAACAGAACATACGTAGTCAAGGCTGACTGTACATACAAAAAAGCCTACAGGGCAAAAACTGTAGGCTTAAAAATATTGGTCGCCAATGCGCAACCCCTAATCGATCAGCAAGCATGTCAGCGCGATGGATTGCCTGATGCGAACCAGGTAACTCGGGTTAGCAGATCATATCTAGCGGACCTTAGCGGTACCCGCGCTTAGCATTCGGTTAGATTTTCTTACTATCTTTAGAAAACCAAGAATCCGTAGCTTTACGCTCCCACTCGGTAACTTGCTTTTCCGCCTCATCCTTAGCAACACCATAGCGCTCTTGGATTTTTCCTGCCAATTGATCGCGCCGTCCTGCTACTACATCAAAGTCATCGTCAGTCAGCTTGCCCCATTGCTCTTTGG
>JANOSN010000439.1:0-1024 GCA_031415895.1 Polaromonas sp.
TTCGGTGACAGGTTTGAAAGAGATAAAACCTAGCCAGTTAAAAGCCTTTTGGTTAAGAAAACCCAGCGCAGTCCAAGTATTTATTGTATAGATAGCTATAAATTTCATAGCTATTGCTAACGCACCCAAAGGCCACAGCCATGCGCCCCAGCCAGCCGTCAGCCGCACAATGATCAGCATCACTGCAATACCGTGCAGCACCCCAAAGTAAATAAAACTTTTGGGAAACATCACATACGACGACGCACTGACCAACAGCGCAAAAACGGCTACCTGTGCCCAGCGCCGCCAAAAACGCTGCCAGCTTTGGCCTTGGTGCAGCGCCACCGCCTGGCCCGCGCCCGCGCACAGTAAAAACAATGTGACGATCAACACCCGCTGCCAAGTCCAAAACGGGTCACGGTAAAAGTCTTGTTTGATCCACTTAAATTGGTGCAAATCAAAGCAAAAGTGAAACACCGTCATCCACACCATCTCTACGCCGCGCAGCGCGTCGAGCCGGTCATAGCGTGGGGTGGGCGGGGTGGTTGTCATCAGGCTTTGTTAATTGGTCAAGTCAGTTTAAACCATGAGCGCGCACCTTAGGCTCAGTGCTATTTTTGAACCATTTAAATGCTAGACTAAAAATGACAAATATATGACAGACTCAATCTAACATCATGCAAAGAAAGTCCTTTATGCCAATCGCTTCATCCGCTGTATCTCAAAAATTTCAACCTACGCGCCGCAACTTGGCCCAGCTACTGGGTGTTAGCGCAGTAGCTTTGGCTTTGTCGCCCAGCGCGTCTTGTGCGCAAGATTTTCCATTAGCCAAGCCTATCAAACTGGTGGTGCCCTTCCCTGCAGGCGGCAGCTCAGACGCAGCGGGCCGACTGGTAGCGCAAGAAATGGGCACGCTGCTGGGCCTAACCATGGTGGTGGACAACAAAGGCGGCGCTAACGGCATCATCGGCACTGATTTTGTCGCCAAGTCTGCGGCGGACGGCTACACGCTGGTGCTGGTTGATATTTTTCACACTACCGC
>JANOSN010000440.1:0-5033 GCA_031415895.1 Polaromonas sp.
GCAAATCCCAGCGGCCGTTGGTGTCGTGCAGTATCGCCACACCCGGCTCGCCCAGCAAGCTGGCAATCACTGCGCG
Organism: Polaromonas sp.; assembly: GCA_031415895.1. Classification (GTDB taxonomy): domain Bacteria; phylum Pseudomonadota; class Gammaproteobacteria; order Burkholderiales; family Burkholderiaceae_C; genus JAAFIP01. Next base: position 77 of record JANOSN010000440.1, read on the forward strand.
GCTTTGGTTGCCCTCCACCGCAATGCTCATCCACGCTTTGATCTCATTGCGCTGCACATCGGGCCGCACGCGCACGGTGTAGCCCACGATCACGCCTGCGTCCTCCAACTTGGCAATGCGGTTAGTGACCGTGCCGCGCGACACGGCCAGCTTGTGCGACAAATCGGCTATCGACAGGCGCGCGTCTTGGCGCAGCAGGGACAACAGTTGGCGATCAGTTTCATCCATAGCTACTATTTTGACATTTTAATCTATCGAAATGCTAGTTATTTACCATATTTGGTACATTTTTAGCTATTTACCTTGATATGGCTTAGGGCGACACTGCATAGAACCCCTTTGGACACACTATGACAACTACTCGCCACACACCAAGCCCTCAGCTGCAAACCCACTTTTTAAGCGCCCACGATGTCGCCAGCCTGGTGCAGCGCCTAGGCCTACCGCACTGCTTGCAAGGCATGGCAGCGTGTATTCACCAAGATTTTTTGCGTTGGAAGCAGTTTGACAAAAGCGCCCGCGTTGCTGCGCACTCAGCCCACGGCGCGATTGAGCTAATGCCCATTGCCGACGACACAACCTTCACCTTCAAATACGTCAACGGCCACCCAAAAAACCCGCAAAACGGCCTTCCCACCGTGATGGCATTTGGTGTGCTGGCCGATGTCGCCACCGGTATGCCGCTGCTGATCAGCGAACTCACGCTGACCACCGCCATCCGCACCGCAGCTACCTCCGTGGTGGCCGCGCGCGCGCTGGCACGCGAGGGCAGCCGCACCATGGCGCTGATTGGCAATGGCGCGCAAGCTGAGTTTCAGGCGCTGGCGTTTCACCACCTGCTGGGCATTGACACGCTGCATGTGTACGACACCGACATCGAGGCGACTGATAAGCTCATGCGCAATCTGCAAGCCAGCCCTGATGCCAAAGGCCTGCGCGTAATTGCCTACGACAGCACGCGCGAGGCGGTGCGCGGGGTGGACATCATCACCACTATCACGGCTGACAAAACCAATGCCGCCATCATCACCCCCGACATGGTCGAGCCGGGCATGCATATCAACGCCGTGGGCGGCGACTGCCCCGGCAAAACCGAAATTCACCCCGACGTGCTGCGCATGGCCAGCGTGTTTGTAGAGTTTGAGCCGCAAACCCGCATTGAAGGCGATTTGCAGCAAATGCCGGCGGATTTTGCAGTCACTGGGCTGTGGCAAGTATTGGCGGCCAGCCTGCAGGGCCGCACAAACAATACTCAAATCACGATGTTTGACTCTGTAGGTTTTGCCATGGAAGACTTCTCAGCCTTGCGATTTATTGCCGCTGCTGCCAAAGTGCAAGGCTTGGGCCAAGAGATGGATTTAATCCCGCAGTTGAGCAACCCCAAAGACCTTTACCAGCTGATCAAGCCAACGCCCAAGTTGCGCAAAGAAGCTACTTTGTCAAATACAGCCGCTATAGTGACGGCATGACGCACACGACCGCATTCAACACCGTTAGCCTGATTGGCGCACCCACCGACATTGGCGCGGGCACGCGTGGCGCCAGCATGGGGCCAGAGGCGCTGCGCGTAGCGGGCATTGCACACGCCATTGCGCAGTTTGGCCTCACGGTCAAAGACTGCGGCAACTTGCAAGGCCCGGCCAACCCGTGGCTGCCTGCAGTAGACGGGTTTAGGCACTTGCACGAAGTAGCCGAGTGGAACCGCCTGCTGCACAACGCGATGTTGGGCGAATTGCAAGCTGGCCATTTGCCAGTGATGCTGGGCGGCGACCATTGCTTAGGTATTGGATCGATCAGCGCTGTGGCCAAGCATTGCAAAGTGGTAGGCAAAAAACTGCGCGTGCTGTGGTTTGACGCACATGCCGATTTCAACACCGCCACCCTCACGCCCAGCGGCAATATCCACGGCATGCCGGTGGCCTGCCTGTGCGGCCAAGGCCCACGTGAGTTGGTAGAGATTGGCGGTTTTACGCACACTGCCCCTGCGTTGAAAGCCAAAGAGCTGCGCCAAATCGGTATTCGCAGCGTGGACGCAGGCGAGAAAAAACTGGTGCGCGACATGGGCATTGAAGTGTTTGACATGCGCTACATCGACGAGATGGGCATACGCAGCGCCATGGAATTAGCGCTGGCCTTGGTAGACAAAAACACCCATTTGCATGTCAGCCTAGACGTAGACTTTTTAGACCCCGACATCGCCCCTGGCGTAGGCACCACCGTGCGCGGCGGGCCAACTTACCGCGAAGCACAGCTGTGCATGGAGATGATCGCCGACACCGGCCGCTTGTCGTCGCTAGACATAGTGGAGCTCAACCCCGCGTTTGATATTCGCAATCGCACCGCAGAGCTGGCGGTAGATCTGGTGGAGAGTTTATTTGGTAAGAGCACCTTGATGCGAAGCAAATAACTCTATCGCTATAAATTTAATAGCTGTTTGAGCAATGAATGCTTGGACTACAAGCACTTTTTATTGGTAAAACTACAGCGCGCGTACTGCAGCTAAGCGCCGCGACAATTGTTGCACTATGTCGCTTTGCATGTTGCGGTACAGCTGGGCTTCTTCAACTTCTTTAGACAGTGCAGCACTTTCGCTAAAGCTGATGTCGCGCTGTTGCAAAAGCTCAGTCTCTTCGATCAAATCTTTACCGCCCACATTGCGCAGGCGAAATTTAAGACGCAGGCGCAGTTGAAACTCGCGCACTTGGCCGCTGCTGGTGGTGGCCACGGTTACCTTTTCGCGCTGCTCGCTCAAAATATCCAGCACCACCTGCACACTGGCTTGCTGCTTGGTGTCAAGCAGCACTTTTACATCGTTGCCTTGTATACCGCGCTGCAGCTCGTTGACCAAATCAGTCACTGCGGGTGCATTGATCAGTATGCTGGTGAAGGCATAGTTTTGTGCACCACGCAGCTGAAAACCGCAGCCTGATAGGGCGACGCCTAACCCTACACTGCCCAAGCCCACAGCGGCTAAGTAAGCTAGGCCACGGCGGCGACCGAAACAAGCAGATGGCAGATGTTGATGCATGGCAAAACCCTAAAATACGATATTAACCAAGCGGCCCGGCACCACCACCACTTTTTTGGCAGCAGCCCCCGCAGCTTGTTTGACAAAAGCTTCGCTGCCCAAGGCAATGGCTTCAATGGCCTCTTTGCTGGCACCTGCGGGCACCACGATGGCGCCGCGCAGTTTGCCGTTGATTTGCAGCATCAGCTCAATCTCGTCTTGCTGCAAAGCACTTTCGTCCACCACTGGCCACAGCGCATCTAGCAGCTCGCCTTGCAGTTTGGCGTAGCCCATGTCTTGCCACAGTGCATGGCTAATGTGGGGCGTAGCAGGATACAGCACGCGCAGCAAAATGCTAAAGCCTTCAGCCACTGCAGCTTGATCGCCTTCGCTCGCATCGTTTTTAAAATCTTCTAGTGCGTTAAGCAGCTTCATCGCACCGCTGACCACCGTGTTGTACTGCATGCGCTGGTAGTCGTAGTCAATTTGCTTGAGCAAGCTGTGCACTTCTAGGCGCAAAGCCTTGGCTTGCTTGCCTAAAGTGCCTGTAGTCCAAGTATTTATTGATTTAGTAGCTATGTTTTTAGTAGCGTTTAGTTTAACGCCGAAGTTATACACACGGCGCAGAAAGCGGTAGCTGCCCTCTACCGCAGCGTCGTTCCACTCTAGCGTAGCCTCGGGTGGCGCGGTAAACATCATGTACAGGCGCGAGGTGTCAGCGCCGTAGCGGTCAATCAAATCTTGCGGATCGACGCCGTTATTCTTTGACTTGCTCATGGTAGTTACGCCGCCGTAGTCCACCATCGACCCATCGCATTTGAGCTTAGCGCCGATGACCTTACCGTCTGCGCCGTGCTGGTTTTCAACTTCGTGTGGCCAGAAATATTCAATACCACCCTTGGCAGTTTTGCGCGAGTACACATGGTTGAGCACCATACCTTGGCACAGCAGCTTGGTAAACGGTTCGTCAAATTTAACTAACCCCAAATCGCGCATCACCTTGGTCCAAAAGCGGGCGTACAGCAAGTGCAAAATCGCGTGCTCGATGCCGCCGATGTACTGGTCCATGCCCTTACTGGCCACAGCACCTGATGCTGCACCACCTGTAGCACCACCTGCAGCACCCTCCGTTGCGCCGCCCATCCAGTAGTCAGTGCCGCCAGCCACCATCTCGCCCAAATTCTTCGGGTCGCAATAGCGCATGAAATACCATGAGCTGTCGACAAAGGTGTCCATGGTGTCGGTCTCGCGCCGGGCCGGCTGGCCGCAGACCGGGCACGCGACACGCTTGTGGCTTCCAGGTTTCGCCGCGTGGAAGCCGTCGTGGTGACGCAGCGGGTTACCCGAACCGTCGGGCACGCAGTCTTGCGGCAGCACCACCGGCAGGTCTTTCTCAGGCACCGGCACCGCGCCATGCTGGTCGCAGTGAATGATGGGAATCGGCGTACCCCAGTAGCGCTGGCGACTCACGCCCCAGTCACGCAGGCGCCAGGTGGTCTTTTTTTCGCCCAGGCCTTTTTTGGCCAGCAGTTCGGCCACCTTGGCCACCGCCGGCTTGAAGGCCAAGCCATCGAGCACGCCGCTGTTGATGCACAGGCCACGCTGCTTGTCGCCGTACCAGTCGGCCCAGCCGTCCAGGCTGTAAGGCTGACCCTTGACGTCGGTGACCTGCTTGATCGGCAGGCCGTACTTTTTGGCAAACTCAAAATCGCGCTCGTCATGCGCCGGCACACCCATCACCGCGCCGTCGCCATAGCTCATCAGCACATAGTTGCCCACCCAGATTTCAACCTTGTCACCTGTCAGCGGATGCGTGACGAAAAGGCCGGTGCGCTCACCCTTTTTCTCCTGCGTCGCCAGCTCGGCCTCGGTCGTGCCGCCGGCCTTGCACTCTTCCATGAAAGCCGCCAGCTGGGGATTTGTGGAAGCGGCATGCAGCGCCAGCGGATG
>JANOSN010000441.1:0-3567 GCA_031415895.1 Polaromonas sp.
TATCCATCGTGCCGATAATGGCCACCGCATCGGCAATCATGTGGCCGCGCGACATCTCGTCTAGTGCAGCCAAGTGGGCAAAACCTGGAGCGCGGATTTTCAGGCGATAAGGCTTGTTAGCGCCATCGCTCACCATGTAAATACCAAACTCGCCTTTAGGATGCTCAACAGCCGCATACGCTTCGCCTTGAGGAACGTGAAAGCCTTCGGTGAACAGCTTAAAGTGGTGGATCAAGTCCTCCATGTTGCTCTTCATGCCTTCACGTGAGGGCGCTGCGACTTTGTTGTTGTCGGTAATCACTGGGCCAGGATTGACGCGCAACCAATCCACGCATTGTTTGATGATGCGGTTACTCTGCGCCATTTCTTCCATGCGCACCAAGTAGCGGTCGTAACAGTCGCCGGTTTTACCAACTGGGATATCAAAGTCCATCTTGCTGTAAACATCGTACGGCTGCTGTTTGCGTAAATCCCACGCAATGCCCGAGCCGCGCAACATCGCACCAGTGAAGCCTAAGTTCAAAGCACGCTCTGGCGTGACAACACCAATACCAACGGTGCGCTGCTTCCAAATGCGGTTGTCGGTCAGCAGCGTGTGGTATTCCTCCAAGTATTTGGGGAAGCGCTGGGTAAAGTCATCAATAAAGTCGAGCACCGAGCCTTGACGGCCTTCGTTCATTTTGGCCAAAGCTTTGGCATTTTTGATCTTGCTGACCTTGTACTGGGGCATGGTGTCAGGCAGGTCGCGGTACACGCCACCCGGGCGGAAATAGGCTGCGTGCATGCGCGCACCAGAGACAGCCTCGTACAAGTCAAACAAATCTTCACGCTCACGAAAGGCGTACAAAAAGATCGTCATCGCGCCACAGTCTAGGCCGTGGCAGCCTACCCACAACAGATGGTTCAGCAAGCGGGTGATCTCGCTGAACATCACGCGGATGTATTGCGCGCGCTCGGGCACTTCAATGCCCATCATCTTTTCAATGGCCAAGCAATACGCATGCTCGTTGCACATCATCGACACGTAGTCCAAGCGGTCCATGTACGGCAAGGCTTGTATGTAGGTTTTGCTCTCGGCCAGCTTTTCGGTGGCGCGGTGCAACAGGCCAATGTGCGGGTCAGCGCGCTGGATGACCTCGCCGTCCAGCTCTAGCACCAGGCGCAGCACGCCGTGGGCTGCTGGGTGCTGGGGACCAAAGTTCAGGGTGTAGTTTTTAATTTCTGCCATATATTGCCCCTATACGCCTTTGGCTGCAGACATTGCGGCTGCGTTGGTGCCGCCATAGCTCTCTTCGCGGATTACACGCGGGGTGATTTCGCGCAGCTCGATGGTCACGGGTTGATAGATCACGCGCTTTTTCTCTGCGTCGTAGCGCATTTCAACGTGACCGTTAGTTGGGAAATCTTTGCGAAACGGATGACCGATAAAGCCATAGTCCGTCAATATACGGCGCAGGTCGTTATGACCTTCAAACACGATGCCAAATAAATCAAAGCACTCACGCTCAAACCAATTGGCCGCTGCCCACACATCGTTGACCGAGGCGACAACCGGCAAATCGTCTTCAGGCGCAAACACCTTCAGGCGCACGCGCTGGTTAAGCGACACCGACAGCAGGTGCAGCACCACGCAGTAGCGCGGGCCGTCGTATGCGCCGTCTTTGTAGTCTACATAGTCAACACCGCACAAATCCATCATTTGTTCAAACTTGCAGTCTGGCGCATCGCGCAAGATGGTGGCGCAATCAATGTAGTCAGCGGCAGAGACGAGGACTTTGACCTCGCCCAGATCAATTGTTACGCGCTTGGCGCGCGTACCCAAGGCAGCTTCGACAGCTGCTTTGGTGGTTTCGGGGTGTACGGCAAATGCGGTCATGGGGTTTTGCCTTTACACGCGCGCAATCGTCTGCGTGCGACGGATTTTTTGCTGCAGTTGGATGATGCCGTACATCAAGGCCTCAGCCGTGGGCGGGCAGCCGGGCACATACACGTCTACTGGCACAATGCGGTCGCAACCGCGCACCACCGAGTAGCTATAGTGGTAGTAGCCGCCGCCGTTAGCGCATGAGCCCATCGACAACACCCAGCGCGGCTCGGGCATTTGGTCATATACCTTGCGCAAGGCGGGGGCCATTTTGTTGCACAGCGTACCGGCCACAATCATCAAGTCAGACTGGCGCGGGCTGGGGCGAAACACCACGCCAAAGCGGTCTAAGTCGTAGCGTGCAGCGCCAGCGTGCATCATCTCTACCGCGCAGCAGGCCAAGCCAAACGTCATGGGCCACAGAGACCCAGTTTTGGCCCAGTTAATGACCGCGTCCGCCGTAGTGGTGGCAAAATTTTCTTTGAAAACGCCTTCAATCATGGTGCTGCCTTTAATACCTTATTCCCAGTCCAATGCGCCTTTTTTCCACTCGTAGATAAAACCTACGACCAGAATGCCCAAGAAGACCATAACGGACCAAAAACCTACGATTCCCACATCTTTGAGCGCCGCGCCCCACGGGAAGAGAAAAGCGATTTCAAGGTCAAAAAGAATAAACAGAATGGCCACCAAGTAGTAGCGCACATCGAACTTCATGCGTGCGTCTTCAAAAGCTTCAAAGCCGCATTCGTAAGGGGAGTCTTTGGCCGCGTCGGGGCGGCGAGGGCCCAGGATGTAGCCTAGCGCTTGGGGGACGATACCAACACCGATACCGACCAAAATAAACATCAAAATCGGTAGATATTGCTCTAGGTTCATAGTGTCTGATTATGTGTCTATCGCCATCCGCACCATAGCGGATGGTCTTTCAGCGCTTATGCGCTATTTTGGTGCCGACGGCGAGACTCGAACTCGCACAGCTTTCGCCACTACCACCTCAAGATAGCGTGTCTACCAATTCCACCACGACGGCATTGTTTTTACTGTCCAAAAGCATGAGGAATTGCCAAATCCGGACAGCCCCCGAGTTTACCCTGAAAAAGCGCTTTTTCTCCCGAAGACAGCGCTTTTCACTGGGTAAATCAACACTAAACCCCACAGGGCTTTAGGGCTTATTTGGCAGCTGATGCTGCGGCGGCTGGCACTACAGCGCTATTTGCTGGCACGGCTGCACTGGCGGCAGGTGCTGCAGATGCTGGGGCGGGCACTGCAACTTGGTCAGCGGCGCTGGCCGCAGGTGCTGCAGGGCCAGATGGAATCAACGCTGCACCCGAGGCAACGGGCGCTGGCGCAGGTGCGGTGGTGGCGGCTTTTTCTAGCACCGAATTCACGCCAGTGGGGCGCACGCCGCTGAAATAGGCCAGGCCCAAGGTGCATACAAAAAATATGGTGGCCAAAACCCCAGTAGCACGCGACATAAAGTTAGCACTGCCGCTCACACCCAGCAAGCTGCCTGAATTACCAGAACCAAAGGCCGCGCCCATGTCGGCACCTTTGCCGTGCTGTACCAAAATTAGGCCGATCATGATAAGGGCGCTGAGCATTTGGATAGCGACTAATACGGTGGTAACGATTTGCATAAATAAACTCCTGAATCTCTCGTCTGATATTAAATAAGGTTGGTACTATGAATTTTATAGCTG
>JANOSN010000442.1:0-1434 GCA_031415895.1 Polaromonas sp.
AGCGCCTGCATAGTCGGAAAATACTGTGTAAAAATACAGTATTAACGTGTTAAACGCACGCACTATTTAACCTAGAAGCCACCATGCCCGGGTCAACAACGAAGAAGCCTAAGCACCAGCCTGCCCCCGCCAACTCAGAAGTGGCGCTTTACACCAGCATCCGCGCATTGGTGGTGTCGGCTCGCAGCACCATTGCCCGTGGCGTTGATGTGGTGCAGGTGCATACCAATTTTGAGATTGGGCAGCACATCGTTAAATTCGAGCAGGCAGGCGCAGGCCGTGCGGAGTACGGTAAACAGGTACTTGTACGTTTGGCAGCGCGTCTTACTGTTGAATTTGGTAGCGGTTTCTCTTTAACTAGTCTCAAGCTCATGCGCCAGTTCTATGTGTTGCATGCGCAGCGAATTGGTCAGGCAGCGTCTGGCTTATTTCAAATTCTGCAAACCCCAATTGGTCAGACACTGTCTGACCAATTGGATGCGGCTGCAAATCGCCCCTTTAACCTGAGCTGGTCACACTATGTATTCTTGCTGGGAATCAAAAAGACGGATGAGCGCAGTTTTTATGAGATTGAGGCCATCAGCCAAAGCTGGGCACTGCGTGAACTGCGTCGCCAGTTTCAGAGTGGCCTGTATGAACGCCTGGCTTTGAGCCGCGACCTGGACGGTATTCGCCAGTTGGCCGCGCAAGGACAGATTGTCAGCCAGCCGCAGGACTTGCTTAAAGAGCCGCTGGTGCTGGAGTTTTTGGGCTCTCAGAGCAGGCCCGTTTTTCTGAATCCGACCTTGAGGCGGCGATCATCAACAAGATTGAGCATTTTTTGCTCGAACTGGGCAAGGGTTTTTTGTTTGAAGCGCGGCAAAAACGGTTTACCTTTGACGATAACCACTTTTTTGTAGACTTGGTGTTCTACAACCGCCTGCTGCGCTGCTATGTGCTGATTGACTTGAAAATTGGCAAGCTAACGCACCAAGACTTAGGGCAAATGCAGATGTACGTTAACTACTTTAACCGCTACGTTAAAACCGATGCCGAGAGCGCCACTGTAGGTATTGTGCTGTGCAAGAAGAAGCACGAGACGCTGGTGGAGATTACGCTGCCCAAAGATGCAAACATCCACGCGCGGGAATATCAGCTTTATTTGCCTGGCAAGGAGGAGTTGCAACAAAAGCTGGCTGAGTGGGTGGAAATGGCAGTCTTTAAGTAATGTTATTGGCCTCTAGCCCAATAAAATATTGCGGGAGCAGCTACTAAATGTATAGTGCACGGGTTACCTTCTGGCGCGTAGCGTGGCTAGTGTTTTGCTGAGCTGGTCACGGTTTGTGACCAGCTTGGTTTGGCTCAATCTGGGTGGGGGCCAACTTGAGGTCGCAATGTGGGGCCTCAAGTTGGCCAGTATCTATTAGCTTTCAAATACTGTTTTAATATACAGTA
>JANOSN010000443.1:0-8652 GCA_031415895.1 Polaromonas sp.
GGTGGCAGCCGCCACGGTTAGACGTAGCATAAGCCAGGCCAATGCCTTGAATGCCGCGCCCGTCGTAGGCTGGGAACTCTTGGCCTTTGCTGCTCATGGACAAATCAGGGTGCCCAAATTTAGCGCACAGGCGCTTTGAGCCTTGGCCAATTTCTTTGCCAAAGCCGCGGCCATAGATGGTCTCTTCGGCAAAAAATGCCAATGCTTGCGCAGAGCCAAAGGGTGCTTCAATACCTAGCTGTTCTTTGGTCAGCACGCCCATTTCATACAGTTCCATCACTGCGCCCACTGTCGTGCCAAAGCTAATCGGGTCAATGCCTTCTTCGTTGCACAGCATGGTGGCGTACTGCAGCGCTTCCAGGTCTTTCACGCCGTTGGCAGCGCCCAGTGCCCAAGCAGCTTCGTACTCTAAGCCCCCTGATGCGCCCCAGTATTGCGGCTTGTTTTGTACTGTGAAGTGGTCTTTATCAATGGTTTGAATGCGTCCACAAGCAATCGTGCAGCCAAAGCAAGCTTGGTTCGTGACCAGCGGCTTTTTACCATCAGTCGGGCGGGGTGTAGCCATCGCTTCAGCACTGATGGCTTTGGCATCTTCAAATTGGTTGTTGCGGTGGTTACGGGTAGGCAATGCGCCCACTTCGTTGATAACGTTCATCAAAACTTGCGTGCCGTAGGTAGGCAGGCCTTGGCCAGTGACTGCGTTTTCTGCGAGAATTTTTTTCTTCTCGAACGTCACCTTCATGAACTGCTTAGGGTCGCGGATATTGCCCACGCCCTTGGTGCCGCGCACGGCAATGGCTTTGAGCATTTTGCTGCCCATGACAGCGCCTACGCCGCTGCGGCCTGCTGCGCGGTGCAAGTCGTTTACCACGGCAGCAAACAACACATGGTTCTCACCTGCTTTGCCTACGCTGCATACGCGGGTGAGCGGGTCTTGCAAACTCTTTTTCAAAGTGCCTTCAGTTTCAAACACGCTTTTGCCCCACAGGTGGGCCGCGTCACGCAGCTCGGCGGTATCGTCGTTGATATACAAGTAAACCGGTTTGGCTGATTTGCCCTCGACTGCAATCATGTCCCAGCCTGCCATCTTCAGCTCAGCACCAAAGTAGCCGCCGGAGTTAGAGCAAGCAATGGCGCCTGTGAGTGGGCTCTTGGTAGACACGGTGTAGCGCCCACCGGTAGAGGCCATCGTGCCAGTCAATGGCCCGGTGGTGAAGTAAATTTTATTGTCGGGTGACAATGGCTCAACCTTAGGGTTGACCTCGGTGGTGAGGTACTTAGCCGCCAAGCCACGCGAGCCAATGTAGGCTTGCGCCCACTGCATATTGAGCGGCTCTGACTTGCAGACACCGGTGGTGAGATTAACGCGGAGGATTTTTCCAGCCCATGACATGATGTGATCTCCAGTTGGGTGGGCAGCTTAGCAATATAGCGGGTGCATGCCCAAAAAATAAGGTGACGAAGGATTACGAGGCTGAGGGCTGGTTACCCAGCTTGTCAGCCCAAGACTTCATTTTGTCGATACCAGTCCAGTTGGCATCTACGTAAGTAATTGCAGTGGTGGGGCAAGCCTCGACGCAGGCGGGGTCGCCGCCGCACAGGTCGCACTTTTGCACTTTGCCGGTTTCTTGCACATAGTTAATCGTGCCAAACGGGCAGGCGATAGTGCAGACCTTGCAGCCTACACAAGTTGAGTCGTTGACCACTTTAGCGCCTGTGGCTTTGTCTACGGTGATAGCCTCTACTGGGCAGGCGTGCAGGCACCAAGCCTCGTCACACTGCGTGCAGGTGTAAGGTACTTTTTTGCCAGTGTGGTGAAAGTCAAATACTTTAATACGTGATTTACTGGTGGCGTAGGTGCCGTAGTTTTCAAAACTACAGGCCATTTCGCACTGCAGGCACCCCGTACATTTATCGGGGTTGATGTGCAAGACTTTTTGCATTTGTTGCTCCTGGGTAGTTACCTTGCAGTATAGATACGCAAGGCATTGCCTATGAAATAGTTAACCTGTGTATTGTTGAACTAAGCCTGCTGTACATGCCTAGGGAGAACCCTAAATGCGCATTCTGTGCTTTCAATATTCTCAAAATGCAACACAATGGTGCCTACAGCGCCTACACAATATTTACTATGCCTGCACTACACCCTGAACCTCGCCTTGAAGGCATTGCATTGACACGCAATGCGGTGATGCACGGCCAGTCGCATGCTGCAATGCAATATGTGCAGCCTTGGATTACCCAGTCTTGGCAACGGTGCTTAAGCCAAGGCCACCAACCATCTGAGCGCTTGGGCTTTGACATGGTGGGTGCCAGTGTGCAACGGCGAAGTAAAGAGGCCAACTATGCACTGCGCATGGCCGCACGCCCCAGCCTAGAGCAGTTGGGTACTGCTATTGCGCAAACACGTTATTTTGCAATTTTGACCAACGCCCAAGGCACGGTGGTAGACACCAGCGGCACCATAGACCGCAGCGACCGCCGCGCCGATGTGATTGCACGTATCGGTGTCGATTTATCCGAATACGCCGTGGGCACCACCGCCATCGGCAGCACCTTAATTGAGCAGCGCACCACATGGCTGCACCGTGGCGAGCATTTTTATCAAGATGCAGGCTGCTATTCATGCGCAGGCGCACCGATTACCGGGCCTGACGGGAAATGCGCAGGCATGGTGGACGTGACAGGTATTGATGCCCAAGAGCGCCCAGCGCTCATGCACCTGGTTACTACCTCGGCGCGCTCGATAGAAAACGCGCTGGTGCTAGCCCAACCGCATGCCATCGTGTTGCACCTGCAGTGGCCTGGCCAGCGCAGTGGCAAAGATGGTGAGGGCTTAGTCTGCGTGCAGGCCGATGGTGCCATCAGCGCCATGAACCCTGCAGCACGCCATATGTTGGGGGTCACTACTGCGCCCAGCGCCGCTTTGCAGTTGTGCGATATTTTTGCCGTGTCTACTGGCAGCCTGTTTGACGCACAGCGCCGCGACAGCTGGCTAGAGGTACCTTTGTGGTCAGGCTTGCATCTGCAGGTGCGCGCTAGTGCTGCGGGCACTTTAGCGCCTAAGTCGCGCAGCCAAGGCTTGTCGTCGTTGCCAGCGCATCTGGCTGCGTCTATGTCTGCACCCACACAGGGGCTTAAAAATCACGAGGCACAGTTGATTCGGCAAACAGTAACGCAGCTGCGCGGAAATGTAGCTGCTGCTGCAGCGCAGCTGGGTATCAGTCGGGCTACGATTTATCGCAAGCTAGGCAGGCCGCAGCGCTGATATCAGCTGAAATTTACGGACTTATTTGCGCTTAAATTCAGGCAAGCGCGTCAAAATATACAGCGCATATTCGCGCATTGGCTCAGTGCCATTTGTAAACACCTCTTGGCATAACAGCTCGGCCTCGTCTACTTGACCCAGCCCTGCAAACTCGCGCGCAAGGTCTAGCTCAGTAGCAAATGGGGCATCGTCGTCGCTTAGAGGGAGCGGGTACGGCAGGATGGCAGGCGGTGTATTGGTTTGCAGCTGTCCGAAGGCTGAACTAGAGAATGCCATATCAGATGAGAAAGTAGGCACTCCAGCCGAGTTTGAGTTAACTACCGGCGCAATATAGGCCACCACAGGTCGTAGCGCATCTGTAGGTAATTCGTCATATTTAGATGGCACCTCTGAGTCGATTTTGGCCGAAGCCCGCGGCCTAGGTGTTGCTACCCCTTGGGGATTTTGCTGAACAAGCTGGGCGTTTGCATCAAACTTAAGCAAGTCAAACGCGCTGTCGCGATGGTCTACCTCGCCTGCAATAAACACTGCGGTGCTGTCGGTGAAGTCTTCAGAGTCTGGCTCTATGGGCACGATCAGTTCAAAATCGGCCACCGTCAGCGGTGCAAGCTCTGGGATCGCAGCAGGGCTTGAAGGTACCACCATAGTGGCTAAGGTCACGTCGGATTGTGCATCTTGTGCTGTTGCATCTAACGTAAATGGATCATCGCTTTCAAGGTGATCAAAATCACTCAAGTCAAAATCCATCACTGATGGGCTGAAACCTGACTCCAACTCGTCCAGTGATATGTCAGGTTGCGCCCCAGTTGGATGTTGCGACGCCGACTCTTGCGCTGGCTGTTTATGTGCATCACCTGCTAAGGGCGATGTCGCGGTGGCCCAAGACTCTGTCCAAGAAGAGTCTTGCAAAGGAATTTTGAATGCGGTTGGTGACAGCGAGGGCGAGGCTGATCTTGGTAGCAGTGCTGACAATGAATTTTTGTAGTCTGAGCTTTTGAATGCAGAGGTTTTAAACGCAGACTCATTCGCTTCCAAAGCAGACAGTGCAGATTCTTTGACGTAGGGTTCAGGTACAGGGCGGTAAGCTACGCTGTTGGGCATGCGGTTTTTCCACAGCCACCACATGGCGCAAAAAATAAGCACGGTGGTCAGCGCGCCTGCTGACAAAAGCACGTTTTGCATGCCCAGCTCAGGCATGGCGGGCATAGCCCAAGACGGGCCACTGCCTACTTCAGCTTGGGTTTGCTTGAGCAATTGGCCTAGCTGGGCTTGCTGTTCACGCTGCTTAGCCAATAAAACTTCTAACTGGTCTAGCTGCGTGTTGGCCAGCGCATTACCCATAGACCAAGCCAGCGCGCCAGTGGCGGCCAATGCTTTGGGGATGGGTTTTTTGAACATAGGCAGCATCATACCAAGGCAAGGGGGTGCTCGGCATAGGTAAAAAAACCTTTTGCATCAGGCCTAAATAGCCTGCAAACAGTCACCCAGTAGCATGCAACTACTTTGCAGCATTAGGAAAAAACAACTGCTCGCCACCAATTTTGTAGCCTGCAATGGTGCTTTGCCCAGCCACAGACACGATCCAGTCCACAAATTTTTGTGCCTCTTGCGCTTTGACATGTGGATGTTTAGCCGGGCTAATCGCCATCACACCGTATTGGTTAAACAAGCGGTTATCGCCCTCTACCAACACGGCTAAATCAGAGCGGTTTTTAAAATTAAGCCATGTGCCGCGATCAGCCAGCACATAGGCACCTGAAGATGCTGCAATGTTAAGCGCCGGGCCCATGCCGCAGCCACATTCTTTGTAACCCGTGCCTTTTTTATCGGTCAGTGCCGCCATAGTCCAAAATCGTAGTTCTGCGGCGTGGGTGCCCGATTTGTCGCCGCGTGAAATAAAGGCAGTGTTGGTTGCGCCAAGCTTTTTTAGCGCCTCAACAATATCTTTGCCTTTGGTGGCGGCAGGGTCGGCCTTAGGGCCAATCAACACAAAGTCGTTGTACATCACAGGTAAACGCTTGGTTGAAAAACCTTCGGCGACAAACTTTTCTTCAGCCACTTGGTCATGCACAAACAGCACATCTGCATCGCCCCGGCGGCCCATGTCAATGGCCTGCCCAGTGCCAAGTGCCACCACTTTAATGTCAATACCGCTAGCACGTTTAAACTCTGGCAGCAGATAGGTAAACAAGCCCGATTGTTCAGTCGACGTGGTGGACGCCATGACGATATTTTGCGCACTGACAGGCAGTGCAGTCAAGCTAAATGCTATAAAAATAATAGCTGCTTGAGCAGTAAATACTTGGACTACAACCCTAAAACGTTGTGAAAATAGGCTTTTACTAGCATTTTTCATAAACTTTCTCCTTGCATAAAAAGTGTGGCCTCTGCAGGCATTGGGTTAGTAAAAAAACTGTGTGTATCGGTGTCGCACAGCAACTGGCCTTGGTCTAAAAACAGCACACGCTGGGCTAGCCGTTTGACTTGGCCTAGGTTATGGCTGGCAAACACCACGGTGATGCCGCTAGTGGCGCAGCGCTGCATCAGCGCCTCTACCTCGCGCTTAGCTTGGGGCGACAAACTGGCCGTGGGTTCGTCTAGCAGTAGCACCTGCGGCTTAGCTACCAGCGCCCGCGCAAAGACCAGCCGCTGCTGCTGTCCGCCCGACAAAGTGCGCGCTTGTCGGCTAGAAAGGTCTTTCAAGCCTACGTCATCTAAAGCCTGTAATGCACTGGCTTTAGCATTAGCCCAAGGCTGCCCAGCCAACCAAGCTGCCAGCGACACATTGGTGAGCACCGAGTTGCGCAGCACAAAAGGTTTTTGAAAAACAAACGCTTGCCGCGCGGCAGCATCGCGTTGCACGCGGCCTGCATTGGGCGCAATCAGCCCGTGCATCAGCCTTAGCAGAGTGCTTTTACCGCTGCCGTTACCGCCTATCAGGGCTACGCATTGGCCGGGGTGAACTTGCAGCGACACGTCCTGCAAAGCTTGCACACGGCCAAAGCGTACACTGGCTTGGTGAAGATCGATCACAGGGTTCATAGCGCCTGCGCCTCCACACGCTCACGCCAGTGCTTAATGGCTGCCACCATTGCATTGAGCAGTAACACCACTCCTAGCAGAACCAGACCTAAGCCTAGGGCTAAAGGTAAGTCGCCTTTGCTGGTTTCTAGCGCGATGGCCGTGGTCATCACGCGTGTAAACCCATCAATATTTCCGCCCACAATCATCACAGCACCTACCTCAGATATAGCCCGGCCAAAGGCAGCCAACATCACGGCCAACAAGGCATAGCGCTCGTCCCAGGCCAACAGCAAGCTGCGCAGCAACGTGCCAGCGCCCATCGACTGCAACTGCTCGCCGTGCACGGCATGTGCGTCTTCAATGGCCTGGCGTGTGAGGGCCATCACTACTGGCAGCACCAGCACCGCCTGGGCTAGCACCATCGCTTTAAAAGAAAATAACCATCCTAAATACCCCAACGGCCCGCTGCGCGACAGCAGCAAATACACCAGCAAGCCCACCACCACAGATGGCAGCGCCAGCATGGTGTTAAGCAGCGCCATCACCGCACTGCGCCCCTTAAACCGCGCAACACCCAGCCAGGCACCACAAACCAAACCGACGCTACAAGCCATCAGGCACGCTAGCGCACTCACGGCCAAAGACCGCAAGATGACTGACCACAGCACAGGATCCAACGACGTCACTAAACGCAGTGCTGACAACAAGCTATCAGAGAAAGTATTCACTGCATTGATGGTACTGGCAGCTTTGAGCCACTGGTATAGGGAGTGTCGAGCTATGAATTGCATTGCATAGGTCGTTTTGCCGTACCTACTTGGCAATCGTAGGATTTTTTCAGGCAAACTAGACTGGTGAAACATATTCAGCTGTCTTACCTCATCGAGCCTGCAGGCTTGCCGCAAAGCCTGATCCATAACCCGCTGATCAGCACGCTGCATGCGGTGCAAAAGCACGGCTCGATTTCAGCTGCAGCCAAAGCGCTAGACCTGTCTTACCGCCACGTGTGGGGTCAGCTTAAACGCTGGGAAACTGAGATTGGCCAGCCACTGCTGCTGTGGGAAAAAGGCCAAGCCGCGCGCTTAAGCGCTTTAGGCATCAAGCTGCTGTACGCCGAGCGCCAAGCACAGGCGCGCCTAGCCCCGCAAATAGAAGCCTTGCGTGCCGAGCTAGAGCGCAGCTTTGCCATGGCGTTTGAGCCTGCCGCCCAAGTGCTGCAGCTGTGCGCTAGCCATGACGAAGCCTTGGCACGGCTGCGCACCCACTGCGCCTCCAAACAACTGCACTTGGACATTAGCTTCATGGGCAGCATTGATGCCATTCGCGCTCTAAACGAGGGGCGCTGCGTGATGGCAGGGTTTCATACCAGCCTACCCGCCCGTAAAAACAGCTTGGCACAGCGCACGTACCAAAATTTGCTTGAACCAGGTATGCACAAAATCATCGGCTTTGCCCAGCGCGCGCAGGGTTTGATCGTGCCGTACGGAAACCCGCATGGCGTGCTATCTTTAGCCGAAGTGCAGCGCCATAAATTGCGCTTTGCCAACCGCCCTTTGGGCACCGGCACCCGCCTATTATTAGATGATTTACTGGCATCAAGCAAAATTAAACCTAGCCAAATCACAGGCTACCGGCGCACAGAACCATCGCATGCCGCCGTGGCCCATGCCGTGTTGCACGGCAGCGCAGACGTAGGCTTAGGCATTGCAGCGGCTGCCGCCGTGCCTGGGCTAGATTTTGTGCCTCTGGTGCAAGAGCGCTACGACTTGGTATGCCTAAAATCAGCGTTGCAAGACCCCGCTGTCAAAGCACTATGCAGCAGCTTGCAAAGCAGTACATGGAAAAAGCAGATCAACCAGTTAGCGGGCTATACAGCTGAGCAGTCAGGACGGGTGTTATCGCTCACACAAACATTGCCTTGGTGGGACTTTGACTAGGTAGATGCTATATATTTCATAGCTGTCTGAGTAATGAATACTTGGACTATCAGCATATTTCTTTGGTAAAAAGCTTGTTTTGAGCCTCGTTTTGCTTTCTAGCTTTGTTTCGTTGTTCTAGAGCGCGTCCTGCTGCGCCGTAGGGCTGAGAGCTAAGCGCGAGGGCGTCACGTTTTGAACCGCCATGATTTTTCCGGCGTGCGTGTCTTCGCTACTAAATCGCCCAGGGTGAAGCGGTGGGAGCGTATCCAATACTGTTCGCATAAACCCATCCCGTTCGGGCTGAGCCTGTCGAAGCCTTAGCGAACCCTTCGACAAGCTCAGGGCGAACGGAGTAAAGCGAACAGTATTGGGAGCGTATCGATGCAAAAACTGCAGCGAGGTGCGGCCCACCAAGCACAGACGACTACTAAGGTTCGCGCG
>JANOSN010000444.1:0-7879 GCA_031415895.1 Polaromonas sp.
CAACGAACGGATGCTGACATTGCTCGCTCAGCCGAGAATGTCTTGCAGTGGACTACTTTCATACCGAACAACTCAATCAAAGTGATGGTTGAGAAGGGTTGGATCACACTGTCTGGTCAAGTAAATTGGGGCTATCAACGACAAACTGCTAATGATGCCGTCCGTCACTTGATGGGCGTTACTGGGGTGAGTGACCAGATTATCTTGAAGCCTTCAGTATCACTGAATGCAGTTAAAGCTGATATTGAAGATGCTCTAAAGCGGCGTGCA
This sequence comes from Polaromonas sp., assembly GCA_031415895.1. GTDB lineage: Bacteria > Pseudomonadota > Gammaproteobacteria > Burkholderiales > Burkholderiaceae_C > JAAFIP01. The sequence goes on from JANOSN010000444.1 coordinate 271, forward strand.
AGAGCGGATGCTAAGAAAGTTTTGATTGAAGTTAATGGTGCTGATGTCACATTAACAGGCACGGTACACAACTGGACTGACAAAGAGTTGGCGACTCATGCTGCGTGGAGCACCCCGGGTGTACATAACGTGATAGACAAAATATCAATTGTTTTCTAGGTGTAATCCTTGAAGGCACAAACATCAGTCCGTTACTTCTACTGTAGCAGTGACTAATCCAATGTTGCTGAGTTTTCAGTCAAAGGTACAAGCGTACGGTGTGTACTCATGCTGCGCATAGTCTATTGATGATAAATAGAATAGGAAATTGTTATGTCAAAGTATTCCATCGCCGTCATTATAGGTAGCCTTCGTGCAGAGTCTATCAATAGTAAGCTTGCCGACGCCTTAATCGCACTGGGGCCTAAAGACTTCGGCTTTAGGCGCATAGGCATAGACTACTTACCCCTTTATAACCAAGACCACGATGAAAATCCGGCCGAATCGGTAAAGCATTTCAAGACCGAAATCGTTCAATCAGTTGGAGTAATATTTATAACTCCAGAATACAACAGGTCTATTCCTGGGGTATTAAAAAATGCAATCGACCACGCTTCTCGTCCGTACGGAAAAAGTGTTTGGTCTGGCAAGCCAGCGGGCATCATGGGCGCATCTGTGGGAACAACAGGTACGTGCATGGCACAGCAGCATTTGCGTAATATTTTGGCGTACCTCAATATGCCCACGCTCGGCCAGCCCGAGGTTTTTATACACATAAAAGAAGATTTTTTCGATTCACATGGAAATCTTAATGAAGACAGTAAGTACTTTCTTCAAACGTGGATGAACCATTACGTTGCATGGATTAAAAAAAATGCTGAAATACCCGCCACCTAAAAAGGAGATAGTATGAAAATACTTATGGTTCTTACTTCCCACGACAAGCTGGGCGTAACTGGAAAAAAAACTGGCTTTTGGCTTGAAGAATTCGCAGCACCGTATTATCACTTTATAGATGCTGGGGCTGATGTGACATTAGCCTCGCCATTAGGTGGTCAACCACCATTAGATCCTAGCAGTGACACAGACGCTGCACAGACGGATGCTACAAGACGATTTAAGAAAGATACTGCTGTGCAGACTCGTCTGGCCAGCACGCTAAAGCTTGGGGATGTTGCAGCCAGTTACTTTGATGCTGTGTTTTATCCAGGAGGGCATGGCCCGTTGTGGGATTTGGCTGAAAACGGATATTCAATTGCTTTGATTGAAGCTATGTTGGCTACTGGTAAGCCTGTTGCAGCTGTTTGCCACGCGCCCGCTGTACTGCGCCATGTAAAACTTTCTGATGGACAACTTGCTTTGACTGGCAAGTCTGCCACTGGATTTACCAACACAGAGGAGGAAGCGGTAGGGCTGAGCAAGGTAGTGCCCTTTCTTGTGCAGGATATGCTAAAAAAGAGTGGTGCATTGTATTCAAAAGGCGCTGATTGGCAGCCTTATGTAATCACCGATGGCTTGCTTATCACAGGACAAAATCCAGCCTCGTCACAACCAGCGGCAAAAGCACTGCTAGATAAATTGCAGCAACTGCATTCGACAAACAAAATCTTATAAATTTTTTGCATCGACATAGACGTATATTGAAATGGAGCATAGTCGTACATCGATGTCTTAATGGGTTTGCAAAGGGGCTTCAATGACTTTGCTCACTACTTCTAGTCAGCTGCAAGAGCGGTCAACAGCTCAGGCTGATCTTGCACTGCGCATAGTCAAACGTCTACTGCATGGTTTTCATGGCAACGTTGCACTTTGCCTTTGGAATGATTGTTCACACCAGCTCGGTGTCGGTGTACCAACTTTTACCCTAGTCTTAAGGGCCCCATTGCTCTTGCGAAAATTGATCACTGCGCGCAGGCCATCAGTATTGGCGGACGTTTATTTTGCGGACAATTAGACTTAATGGGTGATTTATACAGCGCTCTTTCATTAAAACGCACTTCGCTTCTATCTCATTGTCTTGGCGCGACAAGCTGTCTTTGCTGTTAGATGCATGGCGATTGCCGGCTTGTGTAAATCCGTAATCAATGCCTCTTATGGCAGTGATAAGGCAAGTTGCCATTGCATTCCATTACTATGTAATCAACGTTTTTTATGGCTTATGGTTAGATACATCAAAAGTGTAGCCATGCGCTTATTTTGAGTCAACCCAAGATTCGCTAGACCAAGCGCAGCGTAACAAGCTAGACCACATATGCCGTAAGCTGCGGTTGCAACCTGACGAGCGGTTTTTAGATGTTGGCTGTGGTTGGAGGGCATTGGTATGCTGGGCTGCCAAAAATTACGGTGAATATGCTCACGGCATTACGCACAACGAAGAAGGTTGGAAACAAACGGTTGCTGCCAAATTTATCAACAAATATGTATTTCTGGAAGGGGCGTTCGATTGTGTCAGCAATATTCAGCTTGGTATGGACTGCGCAGGATTTGAAATTCAAGATGTGCAAGCACTGCGTAGACACTATGCGTTGACCCTGCGCCACTGGGTGTATTGCGTAGAAGCCAGCCGTGAGGCTGCATTGTGCGAGGTAGACGAACCGACTTACCGTGTTTGGCACTTGTATATGGCGGCATGCACACTAGAGTTTTAAGATGGTGGAACCGGAATCTATCAAATGCTAGCTTCGAAAAGTGGAGCTACGTCAATGTTGCCCTTAACACGCCGCGATGTGTACTTTCAATAACCATGCACAGTCATTGAATGGGTAATTGCATAACTGGAAAGTAGGTATTTTTTAAGTGGGTACGCTAACGCACAGACATGTTGATTTGTCTGGACTATCTTAGTCTTACGCTGCATTATTTTGCAGCGCACTTAACGAAAGATATTTATGTTTAAAACCAAACATGCCATTTTGGCAACAGCCTTTTTAACTCTGACGATGCTGTTTTCTGGACTTGCTATTGCTCAAGTATCTGTTGTAGAGGAGCAGCAAGGACAAAAAGCAAAATATGTCAATGGGGGCATTGGTGATGATCAAACTCGCTATATGCAATCTATTGCTAAAAATTGGCCACTGCACCTCATGTTTTCGCAACTTAAAGCTAATGAATTTATTGCAGCAGTTAATTTGTTGATCGTTGATAGTCGTGATACAACTTTCCTGCAGCTCGACAGTGCAGGACCTTTAACTTATGTTCAGCTACCGCCGGGTACGTATCGAATTACAGCGTCCCACCAAGGCGAGTCTCAAACGCGCAAAGTGACGATAAATAGTAAAAATAGGAGCGATGTTCATTTTCACTGGAAAGGCTCCGCAAAGAGTGATCCGTTTGATGGCAAACCATTAGGTGGTAGCCAAGTTCCTGGTTAAGCACGTATAGGCGCAGTCGGTTATGAATTTGCAAACTGCATTGCTTGACGTTGGTCAAATGAGACAAGCTGATATCTTGTCAATTGCAGCTAACGTATCTGCTGTGCAGCTTATGCAAAACGCGGGTTCTGCAGTGGCTAAAGAAATTCGGCAACGTTGGTCGGCACGTCCTATTACCGTGATTTGTGGGCCAGGCAGTAACGGTGGCGATGGTTTTGTAGTGGCGCGGCAACTAGCTGACGCGGGATGGTCGGTTAGGGTAGCCTTGCTGTGCGCACGCGAGCATCTGATCGGTGAGGCCGCTTACCATGCTGCCCGTTGGCACGGGCCCATCGAGCCGGTGTCAAATGCTACACTTCAAGCAGCAGAGTTGGTAGTTGATGCGCTTTATGGAGCTGGTTTAAGCCGCCCATTAGATGGCGCGGCCTTAGAAATACTAGCTGCTGCGGCGCGTAAGAAAATACCCATCGTGTCGATTGATGTGCCAACCGGCCTCATGGGGGACACCGGTGAGGTAATGGGCGCTGTACCTGCTGTATTGACTGTGACGTTTTTTCGCAAAAAACCTGGGCATGTGTTACTTGCCGGCCGGGCCTTATGTGGCGAGCTGATAGTGGCTGATATTGGTACACCTGCGGCAGTATGGTCTGAGCTGCGCCCCAATACCTTTGAGAATGCTCCGGCACTTTGGCTGGCCAGTCTGACTCAGCCTCAACTAAGTGACAACAAATATACGCGCGGCCATGCACTGGTGTATGGGTCATACCCATTAACTGGCGCAGCACGCATGGCGGCGCGTGCTGCTGCGCGTGTGGGCGCGGGTTTGACTACCATTGTGGTACCAGAAGCTGCATTACCTGTTTATGCTGCTGCACTGTCCAGCATTATGGTGCAGCCAATGGCTAGCTTGGTAGACCTTGAGCGTCTGCTGCAGGATAAACGCTTTACTGCGCTACTGATTGGGCCTGGCGCTGGTACCAGCGAGACTACGCTCAATGCTGTGCTGGCTATGTTGGCTACGGGCCGTGCTACCTTGCTAGACGCCGATGCGATTACTGTTTTTGAACGCAACCCTGCAGCGCTTGATCGTGCCATTTTTGGACCCTGCGTCATCACCCCACATGATGGTGAATTTGCTAGGGTGTTTGATGCTACCGGGGACAAGCTCACCCGTGCTCGTGACGCTGCGCGTCGCACCGGTGCGGTTGTTGTATTAAAAGGTGCTGACACAGTCATCGCAGCGCCCGACGGTCGCGCAGTCATCAACACCAATGCACCCGCCACGCTAGCTACTGCAGGCGCAGGTGATGTGTTGGGCGGTATGGTGCTGGGTCTATTAGCGCAGGGCATGGAGCCGTTTTTAGCCGCCTGTGCCGCAGTGTGGTTACACGGCGCTGCTGCTACATCGTTTGGACCAGGCTTGCTAGCCGAAGATATACCTGATTTGTTACCCAAAACACTGGCAAGTTTATCTGCGCTTCATTGCTGACGCGATAACACCTGATCTATGAGTTACTACAAAGCATCGGTGCACAGCCGACGGCACCTTTTAGCAGCTAGCGGTTACGTGGCATTTTTTAGTCTTACCAATGCGTACGGTTTAGGCAACAGGGATGAAGTGCAGCATGGGTGGCGAGATCAGTTTGATCGCATGGTCGATCATCGGCTTGATGTTCCGCCCGCTGTTATGCTATTAATAATATAGCTATAAAGTCAATAAATACATGGACTATGGGCAGATTTATCTGTCAAAAATTCAAAGTACGAATCACTTTGCGCGGTTCGTCATCGAGCATTTCGCTGCGGTGGATGAGCCAACCCAGTTGCGCATTGGCATCATCACCCAACTCCATGGCTTGCGGATCGGGCATTAAAGCGCAGGTGATTTGTAGCTTCAATGATGCGCCTACGGGCAGCAGCTCAGTCGGGCGGTGGCCGCAAGCTGCTATTTGGGCGGCTACTTTTGCGGCTCGGCTTGGTGTACAAGGGCCTTCTATCAACAGCGCAAAGCTGTTCTCGTTCAGGCGGCCACAGGTGTCCACATCGCGTGCTATGAGCTGCAGCCGTGTGCTAAGCAGCACCAAAGCTTTGTCGCCCATTTCGCGGCCATGCTCTTTGACAAACCAATCGTAGTTAGTCAGTTCAATTTGCACCAACCCATACTGCTGGCTATAGCGCACTGCGCGTGTCATCGCGCCATGAATGTTGCGCAGCAATTCGCGCATATTGGCCAAGCCAGTCAATGCGTCTTGCGTGGGCAGACCTGCAGCGCGTGCTATGCCTTCGCGGCGCGCGTTAGCCCGCAGTATCAGCGCATACAGCAAAATAGGCATTTCCAAGGCTGAGCCTATCGTCACGCCGTATTGGGTAAAAAAGTTGCTGTTGATCCAGCCGGCGTTACGCAGCAACTGCGGTAGCACGCCAACGACAACTGGCAAGAATGCTATGGCTGTCCAACGCATGCCGCGGTCACCACGCGTCCAGCCAAACCACACGACCGCGTATACACAAGCTACGATGCCAATGGTTAGCCACCCGAGTAATTGAAAACCAAGCCAAGTGGGGTACACCAGCTCTAAGCTGGTATTGATCGTTTGTGCAAATATTAAAGCGATGACGGCTTTATTTAACGGCGGCATAAACACGGCAGGTTTTGCCAAACTGCGTACAAATGCCAAGCCCGCGATAGTGGCCAGGGCAGGAAGAACAAAATTGGCCTTGTCAGCCCAGCGCGTCAAACTGGGCCACAGGTACTGTGCTGCAATGCCTGTGTAGGCTGCTTGGTAGGCACCGATGGTGAGCACATAGAAGAAGTACTGCACAAAAGTGTTGTCGCGCATAGCAGATGCCATGGCCAAACAGCAGCAGGCTATCAGCAACACCAAACTGAAGTAGGCACCTAGCGCAAAATGCTCACGCTCGCGCTGCTCTACCAGTTCGTTATCTCGGTAGATGTACAAGGGGGCAGAAAAGGGAACGCGATCTTGCTTAATACGCAAATAGTAAGTGGCGGGCTGTGCGCTTTCGCTTAATCGAAAGGTTGCAAAGCGATCGGCCTGTGGCCACTGTACGCGTGGCACGGTGTCGCCTGCACGCTGCTGTTTAAATGCGCCTGAGCTGTCACGCCAATACAGTGTCGCTTCGTCCAGTGTCGCCATGGCGATTTCTAGATACCAACGCGCGCTTGCGTCAGTGATAGATGCGTCAAACTTAATCCACAGTGCCTTGCCATGGACGTTGTGATTTTGGGCGTAGTGGCGCTGTGTAAATAATGTGGCAGATTCGGGGCGTGCGTGCAGCTGCTCTATGGTGGTGGTGCCTGTAGCATCTAGCCAGTATTCGCTGTGCGCATCCAGTGCAACGCTTTTAAGCTGAGCGCCCAACACAGTGCCTTGCACAGCAGATATGGGGCTGGGTTGCGCTAACGCCCAAGGTTGCACAGCGCACAGGCACAGCAGCACCACAAGCTGCAAGCTGGTTAGTAGGGTGGTACGGCAATGCTGAAGTACATGGCAAAAATAAGCCATGCATTGGCGCAGTGCAGGAAAAATTGCAGGCAACATATGTTTGTAGACATGTTACCTGATTGAATTTTATGTGACTATTTGTATCTAAAAAAATAGTTTGTAGATAGTATTAGTGTGATTGATTGCACACCTATTGGTCGCACAGACCGGTGTTACCAACACTGCATTACCCCGTATGAGGGATAGCGCAGCTTGGATTACTGGAAAAACTTAGGCAAATTCAGCCAGTGTTTTTCTCATCTTTTTCATGGCGGCCACTTCGATTTGGCGCACCCGCTCAGCGCTGATGCTGTATTCCGCTGCGAGGTCATGCAAGGTCAGGCCACCTGAGCCGTCATCGTTGACTTTGAGCCAGCGTTCTTCAACAATGCGGCGGCTGCGCGGGTCAAGATCAGCAAGAGCATGGGATATGCCATCGCTGGCCAACACATCACGCTGGTGCGCCGCAATCATCGCGGTAGGCTCGTGATTGGTGTCTGCCAAATAGGCAATCGGGCCAAAAGCTTCTTCGCCGTCATCGCTAGGGCTAGGGTCTAGCAACACGTCGCCGCCCGACAGGCGCGTTTCCATTTCAATGACTTCTTCGCGTTTGACGTTCAGTTTTTTGGCCATCAAGCCAATTTCGCGTTCGTTTAAGGTGTCGCGGTGGGTAGCTTGGTCGCCAGCTGCAGCTTCGGCTTTAAAGGCTTGCTTCATTGAACGCAGGTTAAAAAACAACTTGCGCTGGGCCTT
>JANOSN010000445.1:0-3028 GCA_031415895.1 Polaromonas sp.
CAAGCCAAATCACACTGGTGCCTGTAGGCCCGCTGACTAACATCGCGCTGGCTTTGCAACTAGAGCCCAAGCTGCCGCAGCTGATCAAAAAATTAGTGCTCATGGGCGGCTCAATAGCCGAGCATGGAAATGTGTCGCCGGTGGCCGAGGCCAATATATGGAACGACCCGCACGCCGCTGATGCTGTGTTTACTGCAGGCTTTAAGCTCACCATGGTAGGGCTAGATGTCACCTACCAAGTGCTATTGCCTATCAGTTTGTTTGAAAAAATAGCCACGCACCACTGCCATGCCGCTACCGACACCTTGCTGCATGCGGTGAAGTTTTACAGCGCGTTCTACGCCAGCCGTTTTGCACACATGAAAGACTTTGCTGGCTGCTACGGCCATGACGTGATGGCGTTTATCTGCCTGACCAACCCCGAGCTGTTTGGCTACGAGACTGGCCCCACCCGTGTGGCCACCGAGGGCTTTGCCCAAGGCCAGACCATCATGAAGCGCCAAAGCTTTATGCAGTACCCCACGGCAGGATGGGACACTGATGTACCGCCCATTCGCGCTGCAATGGCGGTAGATTTAAAAGCAGCCACGTCACTGGTCGATACAACCCTTTCGCGCGCTTGGTTGTAGGATAGTTGTCTACACCAAGCTAAGATTTTTGGAGCATTGCCATGCAGTTCCCTATCGTTGACTTCACCCACCCTGATGCGCCTGCGCAGTTTTGCGAAAGCCTGCACCGCACTGGCTTTGGCGTGCTGAAAAATCACCCGCTATCGCAAGACTTGGTCGGCGGTATTTACAGCGAGTGGTTAGAGTTTTTCTCAACCGACGCTAAGCGCCAATACCCGTGGAACCCCGACAAGCTGGACGGCTATTTTTCACCCGCAGTCAGCGAGACCGCCAAGGGCCACACCGTCAAAGACCTCAAAGAATTTTTTCACATCTATCCCTGGGGCCGTTACCCAGCCGAGGTGAGCGATGCAGCCCAGCGCTACTACAGCCAGGGCAGCCAGTTGGCGGCTACTTTGCTGAAATGGGTGGAAGATTATTCGCCCCCCGAGGTGCGCGCGCGCTACAGCATGCCGCTGCCGCAGATGATTGAAGGCTGCCAAGAAACCTTGCTGCGTGTGCTGCACTATCCACCACTGCGTGGAGACGAGCCCGCAGGCAGCGAGCGCGCGGCAGCGCACGGCGACATTAACTTGCTAACCATCTTGCCCGCCGCGTCTGAGCCTGGTCTACAGGTATTAGGCGCTGATAAAGCTTGGTACGACGTGCCGTGTGACTTTGGGCTGTTGATTGTCAACAATGGCGACATGCTAGAAGAAGCCAGCGGCCACTATTACCCGTCCACCATCCACCGTGTACTAAACCCGGTGGGCGACAGCGCTAAAAAAAGCCGTGTATCGTTGCCACTGTTTTTGCACCCACGCCGCGAAGTCAAGCTATCAGACCGCTACACCGTGGGCAGTTATTTTGAAGAGCGTATGAAGGAACTGCGGCGCGCATAGTGCAACGAAGTTAGTGCAATGAGGTTAGTGCAATGAAGTTAGTGCAACGAATTCATTCAGCACAGCTTGGTGCGCAGCAACTAGCGCGCAAACTAAGTCATGCGGGGCGTTACTGCAACGAACGCACCAAGTTCATCGCCTCTTCCACACGCTCCACTGCGTGAATGGTCAAGCCCTCAAACTCTTTGCTTTGCGACTTTTTAGGCGCATTGGCTTTGGGCACAATGGCTACGCTAAAGCCTAGCTTGGCAGCTTCTTTCAAACGGTCTTGGCCGCGCGGTGCGGGGCGCACCTCGCCTGCTAAACCTACTTCGCCAAAGGCTAAAAATCCTTTGGGCAGTGGCTTGCCGCGCAAGCTACTGGTGATGGCCAGCATCACGGCCAGGTCGGCTGCGGGCTCGGTAATGCGCACGCCACCTACCGCATTGACAAACACGTCTTGGTCCATACACGCTACACCTGCATGGCGGTGCAACACGGCCAAGTGCATGGCCAAACGGTCACGGTCCAGGCCTACGGACAAGCGCCGTGGCGACGGGCCACCGCTATCGACCAGCGCTTGAATTTCTACCAACATCGGGCGCGTGCCCTCTAGCGTCACCATCACGCAGCTGCCGGGCACAGGCTCGGTATGTTGGCTTAAGAATATGGCACTCGGATTGCTCACACCCTTTAAGCCTTTTTCGGTCATGGCAAATACGCCAATCTCATTGACTGCGCCAAACCGGTTTTTAATCGCCCGCACTAAGCGAAAACTTGAATGCGTGTCGCCTTCAAAATACAGCACCGTGTCCACCATGTGCTCCAGCACACGCGGGCCTGCCAGCGTGCCTTCTTTGGTCACATGGCCTACCAGCACGATGGCGGTGCCGCTGCTTTTGGCATAGCGCGTTAAGTGCGCTGCGCATTCACGCACCTGCGCGACCGAGCCGGGTGCGCTGGTCAGCTGGTCAGAATACACAGTTTGGATCGAGTCAATCACCGCAATGTTGGGTGCTTGTGCCTCCAGTGTGGCGAGTATTTTTTCTAGCTGCGTCTCAGCCATCACTTTGACTTGGCTGCCCACAATGCCCAGCCTGCGTGAGCGCAGCGCCACCTGTGCGCCGCTTTCTTCACCGGTCACATACAGCGTGTTCATGCCGCTGCGCTGCAAGGTGTCGAGTGCTTGTAGCAGCAGGGTAGATTTACCAATGCCCGGGTCGCCACCGATCAGCACCACACCACCTTCGACAATACCGCCGCCCAGCACGCGGTCTAGCTCGTCTTGACCGGTGGGCGTGCGGTCAAAGTCGGTAGCCTCAATATCGCACAGCGCCTGCACAGGTGCAGCCGCTGTCAGCGAGGCAAACCTATTCTTAGCAGGCGCAGAATTGTCAGCCACCGATTCAATCAGCGTATTCCACGCATTGCAGTGCGTGCACTTACCCAGCCACTTGGTGCTATTGCCCCCGCACTCGCTGCAGGTAAAAACTGTTTTTTCTTTAGCCATACCTAATGATACTGCATTTATATACAGTA
>JANOSN010000446.1:0-4286 GCA_031415895.1 Polaromonas sp.
GGAGGAGTCGCCGGCCCTAGGCCGGCACGGGGGACAGTCGCGCAGCTACTCACACCATGCGACGGAGCAGTACAAAAGCTCAAACGTACACAGCCTGACCAACCGCTAAACCAGCAGAGGGTGACACAGCAACCTACGCCTGTGGTAACCGCACCCGTATCACCGCACGAACAAACCCATGGTCTGATCGGCTGCGGTCTTTGCCCTCTTGCAAATGGTCATTAAAGTAGTCAACACGGCGCACATCACCGATGCTGAAACGACTGTTGTATAAAAATTCTTCGCTGACCAAAATCTGATCGAGCACTTCGGGAAAGCCTTGGTGCACGTGGCTGTAGGCTACGTCTTTTTTCAGTGCCATCTCGCCTTGCACTTCATAGGCGTTGAACAAAGCAGTGTCGCGTGCGCCTTTGTCGTAGGCTACCTCGTTGGTGGCTGCAATCATTTGGGTGGTGACGCTGTGCGGGCCGTCGTTAAAGTCGCCCATGACGATCAGTGGCTCGTGCGTGCGCTGCAGCACATCCACCACCACGGCGCGCATGGCAGCGGCCTCTGCGCCGCGAATGATCAGGCTGCGCAGCGTGGCGCGGGCTTGAATTTTGGGGTCTTCGCGGTCTTCGGTGATTTGACCCAGCGCGTCTTGCAAAAACTTGGGGCGCTTACTTTTAAGGTGCGCGGTCAGCACGTGGATGGTTTGGCCATGCTTCATACGCAGCTTGGCCAGCAGGGGTGGGCGTTCAAACTTGGCGTACTCGCCCAGCTCGGGCACTTGCACACGCACGTTATCTGGAAACTGCGCAATCGACTGGATGTTGTCCACGTCAAGGCGGGTGATTATGCCGACACGAGGCGTGTTAACGGCGCCATTATTTGTCTCATTGTTTTCCGCGCCGGGCACATATATATTGTTGTAGCGAAGGCCGCTGTGATTGACTGCTGCTTTAAGCGCTGCGTCGTCCCACACTTCTTGCACTGCCAAAATATCAGCATTAAGAGCGGCAATGCGCCCACCTAGCCAGTCGATTTTTCGTTCAAAATCACGCTGGCTGTATACGTCTTGGTTAGCATAGAACATGCGCCCAGGGTTGGCCAAGTTCATCACGTTGGCTGTGGCCGCCACCAGTGTGGTGACATTATTGGGTGTTTGGTTGCTTTGAAATGAAGACACGACAGCTCCTTAAAGTGCCGTGCAAGCTTATCATCTTAGTGTGCTGCTTTTAGCGTGGGCTAAATCGCGCAGTTCTCCCGACATCGCTATGCACACGCCCTTGTCGCCACGCGTCACCATGCGGTGCAAGGCGCTGGCTACATCGGCAGCTTGAATGGCTTTGTAATTGGTTGGAATCAAAAAGTCTAATGCGTTCATCACTTTCAGGCCAAGCTGCTCGCCAGTGCGATTAGCTTGGTTAAGCGCTTGGCGCTCGCCTGCCAGCATGCTGGGCCGTGCAATGCTGACACTGCCATAGCCTAGCTGGGTGATAGCCGCTTCTATCTGCCCTTTGGTACGGTTATAAAACACGCTCGATAGGGCATCAGCGCCCATAGCGCTGACCAAGCCAAGGCGTTGGCTATTCGCTATATTTTTAATAGCTGTTTGAGCAATAGATGTTTGGGCTATGGCCAAAACAGCATCGTAATCCACCGCTTTAAATGCTGCTTGGCTACCGGCCACCTTGATAGTGGTGCCCAGTGCGATGTAGACATCATCACAAGCTGGCAGTGTTGCCGATTGCGCCGCGTTGCCAAAGTCAACCAAGTGGACGGTAAGCTTAGGGTGCGACACGCTGGGGGCGCGTCGGCCCACACAGTGCACGGCGCTGTAGCGCGCATCGCCCAGCAGACACTGCAGCAGCTCACCGCCTACTAGGCCGGTAGCACCGGCTAACAAGGCTGTGCGCTGCGCAGCCATAGGATTAATAGCCGCCGCGGTTACCACCGCCGCCGCCACTGCGGTTGCCGCCACCGCCACCACCGTAGCCGCCACCACCGCCGCCGCCAGAGCGACCACGACCACCACCGCCACCACCACCGTAGCCACCACCGCCACCTGAGCGATTGCCACCACCACCACCACCGCGACGGTTACCCATCACGTCGATGCTGGTGCGCAATGGGTCGGGCTGTGCGCCGCCACCCATACCACCGCCGCCGCCGTTATTGCTGCGGTTACGGTTGCGGCCTTCGCTTAAGGCGCGGGACTGCAAATGCAGGCCATCGCGCTGCAGGTGCTGGCGCTCACGCGGGTCAGCAAAGTCGCCGTCCTCACGCTGTGCGTCTTGGGGCATGCGGTCTTGCTGCATGTTGTGCTGTGGTGCAAAATTGTCTTGCGTGAAATCTTGTGGGTAAGGTGAACGTGGGCCACGGTTTTGTGGTGCTGGGCCGCGCGGGCCTGAGCCATGCGGGCCTGAGCCATGCGGGCCACGGCTTTGGCCGTTGAAGTTGCCGCCGCCATTGTGGTTGCGCTCTACGCCACCATTGCCTTGGCCGCCACGGCCAGCACCACTACGTGCTGGGCCACGGTTACCGCCGCCTGGGCCTCTGCCACCACCGCCACCCCCGCCACCCCCGCCATTACCACCACCATCGCTGGTGCGCTTTTCGCGCACGCGGTCTGTCATCTCGCGGCGTGCAGCTTTGGCCGCTGCGGCCATCACATCACGGCTAGGTGGCTTGCCTGCACCACCCCACAGGGTCTGGCGACCCATGGCGATAGGTTCTGCACGCTCATCAGCGTCAGGTAAAAATTCTGCAATATCTTGGCGTGGAATGCTTTGGCGCGTGAAGTCTTCAATCGCGGCCAAAAAGCCTTCTTCGTCCAGGCTCACCAAGCTGACCGCTTGGCCTTCTTTGCCAGCGCGGCCCGTGCGGCCAATGCGGTGCACATAGTCTTCGCTGACGTTAGGGATTTCGTAGTTCACCACATGCGGCAGGTCTTCAATGTCAAGACCGCGTGCGGCAATGTCGGTGGCTACCAGCGCGCGTACGTCGCCGGTTTTAAAACCTGCTAACGCTTGGGTGCGGGCACCTTGGCTTTTGTTGCCGTGCAGTGCCATCGCGCTGATGCCGTTTTTCTCCAGGTATTCGGCCACATGGTTAGCGCCAAACTTGGTGCGTGTAAACACCAACACCTGGCTCCAGTTGTGTTGCTGAATGATGTGGGCCAGCAGTTGCTTCTTTTTAGCGCGGCCCACCAAATGCCATGTCTGGCTGATGCGCTGCACCGTGGTGTTGCTGGGCGTGACCTGAATCGACTGCGGCTTGTTCAGCAGGCCTTGGGCCAGCTGGCGAATCTCATCGCTAAAAGTAGCTGAGAACAACAGCGACTGCTTTTGTGCAGGCACCAAGGCCAGTACTTTTTTAATGTCATGGATAAAGCCCATGTCCAGCATGCGGTCAGCTTCGTCAAGCACCAAAATTTGCACGGTAGACAAATCCAGCATGCCTTGCTGCGACAAGTCGAGCAAACGGCCGGGTGTGGCCACCAAAATGTCTACACCGCGTTTGAGCTTGTTGATTTGCGGGTTCATGCCCACGCCGCCAAAAATGACGGTGGACGTAAGCTGCAAATGCTTGCCGTAGGTTTTGATAGATTCCTCTACCTGCGCTGCCAGCTCGCGCGTGGGTGTAAGCACCAACGCGCGGATGCCCGTGCCGCCAAATTTGTTTTGCGCACTGCGGCTCATGGCCAGCTTGTGCAGCAGCGGCAGCGTAAACGCCGCCGTTTTGCCAGTGCCAGTTAGCGCACCGGCCAACAGGTCAGCGCCTGCTAGCACGGCAGGAATGGCCTGCGCTTGGATGGGAGTAGGGGTTGTGTAACCCTCTTCGAGCACTGCTTTCAGTAAGGCTGGTGCTAAGCCTAGTTCGTCAAAGTTCATTATGAAGCGCTTTTTGCGCGTGGTGACCGTGTTACTTAATCCCCATGTGTTGTGGGGAAAAAGCCAGCGAAAAACAGTCTGGGTTACAGGTAGCCTGTACTTTAAAGCGCAGTTATCGATGCGCCTAAAACGGGCCTCAGCAGGGTGCTGATGTTGGGCAGCTCTGGTGCCGCCAACACTTATATTGTCTCACAGTCTACAAAAGCTGCGATTTACATCTTTTTATGCTTCAAGTCAGTTGCGTTGTTAGGAATGAAAAAAATTGAATCTACTCGGCCACTTGTTGCGTATTACTGTGACCACTAACTCTTTGAGGAACCTACTATGCGTCACATTCCATCTGTTTACCTGCCCACTGTGGCTGTGCTTACCTTGGCTGCGGCCTTGTCGGCCTGCGCCTCGCGCCCGGCT
>JANOSN010000447.1:0-2827 GCA_031415895.1 Polaromonas sp.
TTTGGCGCGGGCGGCGCGTGAAGAGTTTTGGCTGAAGTGTCGGGATTGAGACTTGGCTTGGGTTGCTTCATAAAGAGGCTCCTTTTTAGCGGGGTTTGTTGATGGTATTAACGGTTTAACCACGTGATGGATAACTGCAAAACGGTAGCAAACGACACCCACAGCAGGTAGGGCACATTAACGTAAGCCACCCACGGAACGCGTTGGCGAATTGCCCATAGTGCCCACAACAACGTGCCCAGAATCAACAAAATGTCGACGGCAGCAAGAAGGTTGTTTTTCAGGCCAAATTGAATGGGTGAAAACGCTAAGTTGAACAGTAAATTCAAGCCGAAAGGCAAAAAAACTGCCCAAGGCAATCGCTGTTTAAATGCTAGGTAGAGTGCGTAACCGAAACTCGCTGCAATGATCACGTACAGCACGCTCCATACGGGGCCAAATACCCAAGCGGGTGGCGCAAAGAAAGGTTGGTTCAAGTTGGCGTACCAAGCTGTTGAGTCGTTCATATAACTAGCTCGGCCAACCGGTCCACATTTAGCGAAAAGGGCGCAAAATATTTTTGCCCAGCAATCATGTATGTTGCTCCAATAATTGCTTAGCTTTTCTCTTTGATGGTCAATTGATTGTCCACGCTCGTCACACCTTTGACAGACTGCGCAATGCTGATGGCACGGTCACGGGCTTGTGTGGTGGGGGCTGAGCCGTGCAAAGATACTTTGCCTGCCTTCGTGTCCACATCAATTTTAAAAGCGCTTAAGTCAGGGTCTTTGGCCAAACCTGCGTTGATTGACGTGGTGATGGCAGCGTCATCTATCACATTGTTGGCTTTAGCTGAATCTTCTTTCACTATCGCAGTACTTTTTTCTAAAGCTTTCTCGACGGTGGTAGTCACTTGGTTAGTGGCTTGGGCAGCAGCTTCTTTAGTTTGGCTGACAGCACCATCGACTTTTTGACCTAAGGTTTCGTCGGTGCGGTTGCAAGCTGTTAAAGCAATAAGCGACATCGTTAAAAACAATGTTATGGCATTACGTTGGGCTAGCATAAAAATCTCCTGAAATTTGAAAAATACATACACAGTTAATCTGTAAGTCAGTGTAGAAAAATAATGCATATTTAACTGTAGGAATTTGTGCTCATGTGGAGTAGGAGGAATGCATAAAAGTTAGGCGTAGGCTTGCGCTGACAGGCCGAAACGGACATGACTGACAGTCATGCTTAACGCAAACTAATAAGCTTGCCTTCGGGTGTGCAATTTTTGCGCACCATCCTATTAGTCGCCAAGGCGGGTGATGGGGCAACCGTTAAATAGGAGTCAATTATGGGTAAAGTACAAACAGATAAATCGCAAGGCGACAAAATGCAGGGTGAAGGTAATTACGAAGCTGCGGAACGATTTAACAAAGAAGAGCAAGCATTTATCAAATCAGGCAAAGTGGAGAAAGCAGCACCACACACTGCGCCTAATTCGCAAAAAGAGGCGCAAGAGCTTTTGCAAGCTGAGCAAGATTCTCAGCAGCAACCCAAAGGCGCGCGCCCAAAAATCACCAAAGCAACAATCAAATCAGATGCGCCTTTGAAGGCTGTGCCTCGCAAAATGTGATGGCAGTGGCTTGAGCTTAAGCCACGAACTAATCTCGTGTAGCACGCTGTTGCACTCGGTCAATATACGCTTGCCCATCGGGCGCATGGTTCGCGCGCTGCGCTTCCCACAGCATGGTGCCCAGTTCTTCCATCACTTCATGGTGCGCCAGGTGCAGGTCGCCTCGGCGTGCGGTAAGCAGTTCTACCGCTTGTCGAATGCCTTTGGGCTGATCGATACTGCACTGCTCGGTGACGGATAGGTGCATGGACAAGTGCAAAAACGGGTTGGTCTTACCATCGCCACCGTCGTATACGCGCGCTACGGCTTCGTCGGCATCTTGCAGGTCAGCGTGATATTCGGGGTGCTCGCTCATCCATTGGTTGGCAATAGTTTCTAGCGCATCTTGTCCGCTGTTAGCTTGCGCTTTAGCAAAGGCTGCGCAAAAAAAACGGCGTACATCATTTTGGCTGGGGTTAAACATAACTGAATTATCGGATGTGACAGCGCCGTGCGCCCGTAGTGGGGATAATCTTAAGCTGTAAAAACTATATTAAAAGACACAGCTATGACCACCCAAGCCTTTATTTGCGATGCGATTCGCACCCCTTTTGGCCGCTATGGCGGCGCTTTAAGCAGTGTACGTGCCGACGATTTGGCTGCTATCCCATTGCGCGCGCTGATGCAGCGCAACCCAAATGTGGACTGGCACGCAGTAACTGACATGATCTATGGTTGCGTGAACCAAGCGGGTGAAGACAACCGTAACGTGGCGCACATGGCCAGCTTGCTAGCAGGCCTGCCGCAAGAGCTGCCGGGCAGCACCATCAACCGGCTGTGCGGCAGCGGCCTAGACGCGCTGGGCACTGCAGCGCGAGCCATTAAAAGTGGCGAGGCGCATTTAATGATTGCGGGTGGCGTAGAAAGCATGAGCCGTGCGCCCTACGTCATGGGCAAGGCCGACAGCGCTTTTAGCCGCAGCACGCAAATGTTTGACACGACCATTGGCTGGCGCTTTGTTAACAAGCTGATGAGAGAACAATACGGTGTTGACAGCATGCCTGAGACGGCCGAGAACGTAGCCACAGACTACAAGATTGACCGCGCCTCGCAAGACAAGATGGCACTGGCCAGCCAAACCAAAGCGGTTGCTGCGCAGCAAGCGGGGTTCTTCGATGCTGAAATTTGCGCTGTGACTATTGCCCAAAAGAAAGGCGATGCCATAGTCGTTAACCAAGACGAGCATCC
>JANOSN010000448.1:0-2467 GCA_031415895.1 Polaromonas sp.
CTAAGCTAACTTGCCCAGCGGCTATTGCCTATGGATCGCGCGGTGCGGGTGGTGTGATTCCACCGAATGCTACGCTGCTGTTTGAAGTTGAACTGTTGGCCATCAACGGTAAATAAGCTAACGGTAAATAAGCTAACGGCAAATAAGCTAACGGCAAATAAGTTAGCGGCAAATAAGTTAGCGGCAAATAAACTACGCGCTTGCGCGAACGTCTAAGCGCTTGCGCGAACGTCTAAGCGCTAGCGCGAGCATACCTGCGCCAAGTCAGCGCACTGGCCGCCACCAGCCCCACCAGCGCCAGCCAAGCCCACGGCTGGCCTTGGTACAGCGCAAACAGCACATAGCGCACTTGGTGCCCACCGTCGGTAAAGGCGGTTATTTGCCCCAAGCCTTGGGCGTTAAATGATGGCGTCTTTAGCGCTAGGCTGGTGTACAGCGGTGCCATGTCAGACGCAATCAGCAAAAATGTGATGATCACCGGTATGCCCGCCAGCACTGCATGCAGCACATTGCCGCGCAGCATCAGCACTGCCAGCGACATCACTGAGATCAGGTTGGGCAAATCACCCAGCGGCAGCACTTTGTTGCCCGGCAAAATGAGCGCAATCACAATGGCCAAGGCCATCAATATTAGCCCGGTCATGATGACGGCTTTGTGCCCCATTAAAAACCCTGTATCCAGCGCCACCACCAAGTTAGTGCGGCTGGGAAAGCGGCGCGCCACTTGGTCGCGCAGCGCGCTGGTAATAGGCATCATAGCTTTGCCAATCAAGCCCGCGCACTGCGGCAAGATAAACATCACCGCTGCAATGTGCACACCCAGCTCTAGCGTGGCCTGCAGGCCATATCCAGCAGCCAGCGCCAGCGCGATACCCATGCACAGGCCCATCACCATAGGCTCGCTAAGCAGGCCGACAACGCTAAAGCCCGTGCGCTCTTGGCTGGGTTGCGCATCGCGCTGTGGGTAGTAGCCCATAGATTTAATCATCGGTGTGCGCTGAATAATCCATTCAACACACGCAATGTAGGGTGCCAAACCGTTGACCGATACGGGCGACGCTGAAATGCCTTTCAAGCCCATCTCGCGCTCAATATCAGGGGCCGTCCATTCGGCCATTTTGAAGCAATACACCGCCACGATGACCACCGCAGACAAGCCCAGCGCCATGCTGCCCGTGCTGGTCATCACCAGTGCGCCCAGCAGTGCAAAGTGCCAGTAGTTCCAAATGTCAATGTAGATCGTGCGCGTCAGGCCCAGCGCCAGCATGGTGAGGTTGAGCACCAGCACCATGGGTATCGAGATGATGGCCAATGGCGATGCCCAGGTGATTGCCGCCAGTGGTGGCCAGCCCACGTCTAACACCGGGTAGCTCAAACCCCGCACCGTAGACAGCTGCTGCACTGCAGGGCTGATATTGGTCACAAAAAAGTTAAACGCAATAAACACCCCAGCAAAGCCAGCAGCTAGCGACACGCTGCTCAGCAGCGCCTGTTGCAACGGCAGCCGCACGGCCAGCGCGATAGCAAAGATGATGATGGGCAGCATCACGTAGGCTTTGAAAGCAAAAAAACTATTGAGCAGCGATTGCAGTTGGTCCATGGGCTATGGCTTGAGATGATGCTTTGAAGCAGGCTAAAGGTAAGGGCTAGCTCGATTGTGGCGCAAGCCAAGGCTTTTATGGACAAGTCAAACGCCAGCGCTGCAATCCCGGCGACAATCAGACGGAGTTTTGCACTGAACAAGAGCACTTTTTATTTTTACTGAAAGCCTTTAATGACTACACCCCACATGATGTACACCGCCAGCGTGCCTGTTTTTACCCAGCTGTTGGGTGGCCTCAGCACTGTGCTAGCCAAGGCTCAGGCCCATGCCACTGCTAAAAGCATTGACCCGAATGCATATCTGCAGGCGCGCTTGTTTCCTGACATGTTTGGTTTGCTGCGCCAAGTGCAAGTGGCCTGCGACTTTGCCAAAGGCGCAGCCGCCCGCCTAGCCGGTGTAGAAGTGCCCGTGATGGCCGACACTGAGCTAACTTTTGACCAACTGCAAGAGCGTATTGCAGCGGTTATAAAATTTATGGCTAGCCTAGACGTGGCAGCATTTGACCAAGCCGCCACGCGCGAGATCGTGACGCAAGCGGGTACACCAAAAGAAAAGCGTTTTACGGGTCAGTCGTATTTGCTGAACTACGCCCTGCCACATTTTTTCTTTCACACCACTACGGCTTATAGTGTTTTGCGGCACAACGGGGTGGATGTGGGTAAGAAGGACTATGTCGGCACTTATTAAGGTGTTGAAGGCGCTTTTACCTGCTAAATGTGCTTGTAGTCCAAGTATTTATTACTTACTTTGCTATTTAATTCGTAGCGTTTTTGGTTTGCTTGGGTTCTTTTGGACTCCCCTGTTGCAATGCATGGTGTCCTTGTTTGCCTTGGACGGGCGGCGTGACATATCGCTCCCAATACT
>JANOSN010000449.1:0-5698 GCA_031415895.1 Polaromonas sp.
AGCCATCGTGTTGGCAGTCGACGTCGACCGCGAGCGTATCAGCTTGGGCATCAAGCAGCTCGATAGCGACCCGTTCACCACCTTCACGTCCATCAACGACAAAGGCTCTATCGTTACCGGTAAAGTCAAAACCGTGGATGCTAAGGGCGCTGAAATCGACCTGGGCGAAGAGATCCTCGGTTACCTGCGCGCCAGCGAGATCAGCCGTGACCGCGTCGAAGATGCACGCAACGTGCTCAAAGAAGGCGACGAAGTTACTGCCGTCATCGTTAACATCGACCGCAAGACCCGCAACATCCAGTTGTCAGTCAAGTCGAAAGACCAAGCTGACCAAAGCGAAGCCATGGCCAACTTGTCACAGCAGTCTTCTAAAGAGAACGCTGGCACGACCAGCTTGGGCGCATTGCTGCGCGCTAAGTTGGACAACAACGGTTAATTGCCAATCTACTTAGCCCCGAGGGGCTGCGCGCTGCTGGTGATCGCATCATCTACAGCGCGCGGTACTTCGGTGTGTAGTTAAGCAAAAACATGACCCGTAGTGATCTCGTAGAAGCCTTGGCTTCGCAATTCCACCAACTCACCCAGCGTGATGCCGAATTCGCCGTGAAGACGATTTTGGATGCGATGGGAGATGCTTTGGTGCGAGGCCACAGGATTGAAATCCGTGGTTTTGGCAGCTTCTCCGTCAACCGCCGCCCTCCCCGCCTAGGACGCAACCCGCGCACTGGCGAGTCGGTGACGATACCTGAGAAGCGCGTGCCCCACTTCAAACCAGGCAAAGCCTTGCGCGAAGCGGTCGATGCCAAAACCGAGGAGCTGCGCGCTAGCAATAAACTGTAGTTTTGCTAGTACGTGGGTGGTGCGCCCTGATAGAGTATCGTTAGAATCAAGGCACCACTCTTTCAAAGACCATGACCAAAATACTATGGCTGCTTCGGTGGATACTGAAAGCAGCCATTTTTTTTACACTTTTCGCTTTCGCGCTGAATAACCAGCACGAGGTAGCTGCGCATTTCTTTTTTGGCAATGTGTGGCGCACTCCGCTGATTGTGGTGGTGTTAATAGCCTTTACTGGCGGCTTGGTGGTAGGCGTGCTGGGCATGGTGCCGCGCTGGTGGCGTCAACGCAGCAAAGTGCACAAGCTTAAAGCCCAGCAGGGTGAAGCCCCCCACAGCACCCAGATGGGTGACAGCACGCACTTGTAGGCCTCTACTTTATGGATATCGATGTCACTTGGCTCTTATTAGGCCTTCCGCTGGCCTTTGTACTGGGCTGGGGCGCATCACGCGTTGACTTGCGCCAGCTGCGCATTGAAAACAAACGCTCGCCCAAAGCCTATTTCAAAGGCTTGAATTATTTGCTCAACGAGCAGCAAGATTTGGCCATCGACGCGTTCATTGAGGCCGTACAAAAAGACCCTGATACCTCTGAGCTGCACTTTGCGCTGGGCAATTTGTTTCGCCGCCGCGGCGAGTATGACCGTGCTGTACGTGTGCATGAGCACTTGCTCTCGCGAGGTGATTTAAAACAAGACGAACGCGATCGTGCACAACATGCGCTGTCGCTTGATTTTCTCAAAGCAGGTTTGCTGGACCGTGCAGAGGACGCACTGGGTAAGCTAGAAGGCACACGCTACGAGCCGCAAGCACGCCTTGCGCGCCTGGCTATTTATGAGCGCACACGCGACTGGCCGCAAGCCGCCCGCATTGCCAAGCAACTACAAGACGCCAACCAAGGCGACTTTAGCGCGCGGGTGGCGCACTATTTTTGCGAACAAGCAGCTGAGTTATCCACTGCAGCCGCAGACCCTGACAACCGCAGTGCAGCTGCTGCATTACTAGAGCAAGCTATTACGACCGCCCCTGATGCCAGCCGTGCACGCATAGCACTGTCAGCACTCCAGCAGCAAATGGGCCAGCACAGCGCAGCGTATGCCACCTTGGTGCAAGTGTTGGAGCATGCCCCCGCCGCCACGCCTTTGGCGGCGCAGCAGCTTTCCACATTGGCCTTGCAATGTGGCCAAGGCCCACAGGCGCTGGAGCTTTTGCAATCACACTATGCCCAATCGCGCTCGGTCGACGTGCTAGAGGCCATCATCAGCCTGCATCGCGGCTTAGACACTGCGCAGGCTGGTAGCGCCCGCGATTTGTACATCCAGCACTTAGAAAAAGAACCTTCTTTGTCAGTCGCCTCGCGCTGGCTAGCGGGCGAGAAGCTAGAGCACGAGCAATTTCACCCTCAGGTACAGCGCGCATTAGACAAAGCTGTTAAGCCACTGCTGCAATACCGCTGCGCTGCCTGCGGCTTCACAGCGCAGCGCCACTTTTGGCAATGCCCTGGCTGCCAAGCGTGGGACAGCTACCCTGCGCGACGCATTGAAGAGCTGTAACGCCCAACTTCCCAAGCCAGTGTTAAGCTAAAACCTATAAGCTGCCATCTATGACAACCCCTTCACTAGAACAACTCGCCCGCGCCAAAGTGTTGATCGTGGGCGACGCCATGCTCGACCGCTATTGGTACGGCGCTGTCGAGCGCATCAGCCCCGAGGCACCCGTGCCCGTGGTGCGCGTGACACGCGAAGAAGAGCGCATTGGCGCGGCGGCTAACGTGGCCTACAACGCCGTGTGCCTGGGCGCGCAGGCCAGCTTTATTGGTGTGGTGGGCGACGACGAGCCTGGCCGCAAACTAGAAGCCCTAATGCAAACCAGCCAAATCGCCACGCACCTGTCGCGCGACAGCAGCTTGCAAACCACTGTCAAGCTACGCGTGATCGGCCGTGCGCAGCAGTTGATTCGCCTGGATTTTGAAAACACGCCTGACCACTACGCACTGGCCGCGCAAACGCAAACTTTCAAAGACCTGCTACAGAGCCATCAAGCAGTACTGTTCTCTGACTACGCCAAAGGTGGCTTGGCACACGTCACCACCATGATTGACTTAGCGCGCGCAGTAGGCAAACCCGTGCTGATTGACCCCAAATCTCAGACTACGCACGCTACAAAAATGCCACCGTCATCACCCCTAACAGCGCAGAGCTGCAACAAGTGATCGGCAGTTGGCATAGCGAGGACGAGCTGCGCACCAAAGCGCAAAACCTACGCACCTCACTTAACCTAGACGCATTGCTTTTCACCCGCAGCGAAGATGGCATGAGCCTGTACGACAAAGACGGCGACCTGCATGTGAAAGCGCAGGCACGCGAGGTGTTTGACGTGACAGGTGCTGGCGACACGGTGATAGCCACTCTGGCGTCTTTAGTGGCCGCAGGTTTAACACTGCGCGAGGCCATGCCGCACGCCAACCGGGCTGGTGGCATTGTAGTAGGCAAGTTTGGCACGGCAACGGTGACTTATGCCGAATTATTTGCTTAAATAGCACCATAGTCCATGTATTCATTAGAAAGTTTGCTATGAAAATAGTAGTAACCGGCGCCGCAGGTTTTATCGGCAGTTGCATTATCGCAGGGCTTAACGCTCGCGGCATCACCAATATCATTGCAGTAGACGAGCTGACCGAAGGCAACAAGTTTGTCAATTTGGCCGACCTGCAAATAGCCGACTATATTGATGCTGATGACTTCTACATTAATTTTGCAGAAGGCCTGTACGGCAAGGTAGACGCTGTGTTCCACGAAGGTGCGTGCTCTGACACGATGGAGCACAACGGCAAATACATGATGGACAACAACTACGAGGTCACCAAGCAGTTGTTTGCAGCCTGCCAAGCGCAGGGCACACGGCTGCTGTATGCGTCGTCGGCTGCAACATACGGGATGTCGAATCCTGGCCAGGATTCGAGGGCGGCTGCGAGCTCGTTCAAAGAATCTCCAGAGTTTGAAAAACCACTGAATGTTTATGGCTACAGCAAGCTGTTGTTTGACCAATACGCGCGCCGCGCCCTAGGCAACAAGCTAGAAAACGCAAAAACCCAAGTAGTGGGCTTTAGATATTTCAACGTCTACGGCCCACGCGAACAGCACAAAGGCCGCATGGCCAGCGTAGCGTTTCACCAATTTCACCAACTGCGCAATGAAGGCAAAGTTAAATTGTTTGGCGACTACGGCGGCTACGGCCCCGGCGCGCAGATGCGTGACTTTATATCGGTAGACGACGTAGTAGCAGTCAATCTGTGGTTCTTTGACCATCCAGAAAAGTCTGGCATCTTTAACCTAGGTACAGGCCGTGCACAGCCGTTTAACGACGTGGCCCATGCAGTGGTCAACACACTGCAACCGGCTGCCAAAGTGGCTGACGTATTGCAATACATTCCTTTTCCTGACAGTTTGCGTGGCAAGTACCAAAGCTATACGCAGGCCGACATGACAGCGCTGCGCTCTGCGGGCTGCGACCATGTGTTTGCGGATGTGCAAACTGGGGTGGCGCGGTATATGCAGTGGCTGCTGGCTCGGGCGGCTTAGTAGTTTTAGTTTTTGAATACTCTGGCACCGTGAGCTGCGGCGCTTGAGGAAGTCGCACTGCAAAAAATCCTACGCAAACATGCGCGGCAGGTAGTAGTTATCTGTAGATGGTAGGCCGCACCTTGCTGCAGATTTTCATCACGACCACACTCAATCACCGCCTGAACTGTCTGAGTAGTGATCTTGTAATACGGCGATGGTCACGGTTGTTATGCTGAACTAGATATTCCTACGACTCTTCATAACTGATAGGTGAGGATTTTTTGTAGACGGTGTGGTATGTGCAGACAAACAAAGGCTATTCCATAATTAATTCAATCTCATTCCAGGAAAACCCCGTAACTGCCATCGCTGAAGTCTTCTTGAAACGAGTAATTTTTGTTTCGACCAGCCCAATTGCGGTTAGTCTGTCATTTATGGTTTCAAATAACGTGGGGTATCTTTCTCCTTTCAAGCATTCACTAAGATAAGTCATCATTAAAACCACCTGACCTTTAGACTTTTTCTTCTGACTCAGGTAGCCTGCATCTATGAACTCTTTCATCTTGTCGAGCACGTCCTGAATCGATGGAGTATTGGTATTCTCTTCCAACATGGCCAGCAGGCAAGCTATCAACATACTTGTGGGTACTTCTGCCAAAGTGGTAAAACTACCGGATACCGTTTCTGAGATTGAGGCGGAGAGATCGGTTCGATTTATCAACAAAACGACGCGACCACTCTTGAGTTTTATGCTGACCTGCTTAGTGCGTGCGCTTGGGTTCCACTTCAGCCCATTCCCAACAACCATACCCGGCACTAGCTGAAATTTCCCCTTACTAGCGTTGGCACGGGCGTTAAGAATACGTGATTCCAATAGCGGATGTACAAGATAAGCGGCTGATACTGGCATAGAACTTCTATTGCCCTCGTTTGCGACCGCAGCTCGCTGAAAAACTTGCATTAAGCGACCAGTATCTGACATTTCAACAACCCCAATAAGACCACGCTTGTAAAGATAGCAGAGGGGATGGTCGATGGCTGTTTGGTTTGCAATTTCGTTTGCTTCGTCTAGCGTCAATACATTCTTCCAAATGAGTGGCAACACTGTTGCTTCAATATTTGAATCCCATTCCTCGTCCATAAATTTAAAATAATCATCTAAAATTTCATGAGTAGATTTTATTACAATATATGCGAAGAGATGTTAGTTGCATTGATCAGCCACATGCTGACCTTTAAATTTAAGTCCAATAATCATCAAATAAAGCCGTTAGTCTATTGTGTTCCTGCAAAGATATT